>JAEWQX010000174.1 GCA_023399035.1 Bacillota bacterium
GGTCCATTGCCCAGTTTTCCATTATAAGGAGTCAATTTACCTATATTTTTTTCTATTATAGACATTACCTCTTCATCATTAAGTCCATTCATATTCCTGCCAAGACCTATAGGCATCATTTCAATAAATCTTATGCTCATATCATTATCTTTGCATAACTTAATCAAATCTATTAATTCATCTTCATTTTTTCCCTTTATAGGCACACAGTTTATCTTTACTTTTAAATTTTCATATTTAAGGCATTTCTTGATTCCATTTAATACTTTATTTACATCACCTATTCTTGTGAGCTCTCTATATGTGTCATCCTTTAATGTATCTATGCTTATGTTGACTGCATCAAGACCTGCCTTTACAAGGTCATCAATCTTGTCTTCAAGAAGTATGCCATTAGTAGTTAAGGTTACATTATTTATTCCATCTATTTCTTTTATGCTCTTTATCAATTTATCTACATCTTTTCTTACAAGAGGCTCTCCTCCTGTTATCTTGACTTTGCTTATTCCTATCTTTGAAAATAATCTGCACAATCTGATTATTTCCTCATATGATAAAATTTCTTCATGTTTTACAAGCTTTATTCCTTCTGCAGGCATGCAGTATACACATCTTAAATTACATCTGTCTGTAATTGAAATTCTAATATAGTCTATTTTTCTTTTGTAGATATCTATCATATTCTGCACTCTCCTATATATTTCAGCAGAAAATCTGCAATTTTATCTATATCATTTAAATCAAGGATTTCTACACCTTCTACTTTAATATCCATATCACTTACTATCGCTAAAAGCGTTTCTTTCCTGCATACACTGTACTCTGAATTTCCTTTTCGCACTATCTCCAGTTTTGGATAATCTGAATATTTAAAACCTTCAAGTATAATCACATCTGAATCCTTAAAATATAACATTAACTCTTCTTCTAATGTATCCTTCTGATCTTTTATTATCATGAATTTGTTTTTTGAAAATATTGCAGTTCCATATGCCCCAGCTCTTTTATGTTTATACGTATCAGTACCTTCAACATCTCCTTCGAAATCATGACCATCATGTTTTATTGTAGCTACTTTTAACCCATGTTCTTTTAATTTAGGAATTATCTTTTCAATAAGTGTAGTCTTCCCTGAATTCTTGACACCGCTGACTGCAAAGACTACAGGTTTCACCTTATTTCTCATTTATGAAATCTCCACTTTTGCCACCTGTTTTTCTTGCAAGATGTACTTCAGAAATTTCCATAGTCTTGTCTATAGCTTTACACATATCATATATTGTTAAAAGCGCAATATTTACACCTGTAAGTGCTTCCATTTCAACACCTGTTTTTCCATTTACCTTTGCAGTACATATAGCTTCAATATAATTGTTATCTTCATCTATGTTGAAGTCTATGCTGCATTTAGTTATCATCAATGGATGACACATTGGTATCAGTTCAGAAGTTTTCTTTACTCCCATTATCCCTGCAACTCTTGCTACTCCAAGCACATCACCTTTTTCAACACTATTACTTATTATTGCATCTATTACAGACTTGTTTACATATATTTTCCCTTTTGCTATAGCAACTCTCTGAGTAATGTTCTTTTCAGATACATCAACCATTATTGCATTTCCATTAGAATCAAAATGAGTTAGCTTATTATCCATTCTCTCTCTTCCCTTCTATTAAATTAAAATAACACTTACTTCATCGCCGATACTTAATTTTCCTGTACCTGCTTTTATATCTATAAGAGCATTACATCCAATCATTGATGACAATACACCCGATGAATGTTTTCCACTATTTAATCTTACATTTCCATTTTCATAATATGCTCTTATGAATCTTCTTACTTTACTTGCCTTATTAAAATCGGTCTCCATCAAAGCAGAAACTGTCTTAGTCATAAGTTTCTCATTTCCACTCATCTTTGCCAATATAGGTCTTCCTAGAAGTTCAAAAGTTGCAAGTGAGGCAAATGGGTTCCCAGAAAGACTTAAAACAGGCTTATTTTTATATATTGAAAACATTGCTGGAGTTCCAGGCTTAAGATTAACCTTCCAATATAATGTTTCTGCACCTATGTATGGCAATGCTTCATGAAGAATATCTTTTTTACCTACAGATACCCCTCCAGTAGTTATAATTATATCAACGTCATCAATGACCTCTTTGATCTTATCTCCTACCACCTTATAATCATCACCTATGATTTCACATACAGTAACATCAATTCCAAGACCATTTAATCTAGCATTGAATATATGCATATTACTGTCATATATCTTTCCTTCATCAAGAGGTTTTCCTGGAACACCAACTTCATCACCTGTTACAAGCAATGCTGCTTTAACAGTTCTCTTTACCCTGACTTTATCATATCCCATTCCAGACAGAATACCTATATGAATGTAGCTTAATAAATCACCTTTTTTCATTAAGAGAGTACCCTTTTTAACATCTTCTCCTTCAAAGCAGTAATTATCATATTTTTTAAGCTGTCCATAAATTTCAACTATGTCCATACCTTCATTAGTATCTTCCTGTTTTATTATGGCATCACATCCTTTTGGAAGCTTTGCTCCTGTCATTATCCTCACTGCTTCTCCATGATTTAATACTTTTTCAGAATAGCCTCCTGCAAAAACTTCATCTATTACTTTTAGTTTTACAGGATTATCTTTATCTGCATTCCTGGAATCTTCTGCAATCAATGCATATCCATCTAAAGGCGAACGGTCAAATGGAGGATTGTTTACAGGTGCATATATATCCTCTCCTAAAACTCTCCCATCAGCTTCTTTAAGTGGTACTTCTTCAATTTCATATATTTCATGAATATTTTCCTCCATTATTGAAACTGCTTCTTCAAGTTCTATTCTAAACTTCATATGTTATTCTGCTCCTTTTTATAGCGCCCCTTTTCCAAACTCACATCTTGGGTAAGTACATACCTTACACGAGAAACAAAGACCACCATGCCCCATTCTGCTTATATCCTTTTTAGTAACTTTAAGTCCTGCTGCAACTCTTGGAAGTACTAAATCAAAAACAGTTGCCTTTGAATACATAACGCATCCTGGAAGTCCCATTATAGGTGTTCCATCGTTAAAATATCCAAGCAGGAACATTGCTCCTGGCAGTACTGGTGCACCATATGTTATTATTTCTGCTCCACTCTTCTTTATTGCCCCTGGAGTCAAATCATCAGGATCAACACTCATGCCTCCTGTGCATAGGATCATTTCTGCTCCACTTTCCTTGATTTCCTTTATTGCATTTATAATCATTTCATTATCATCATCAACAATCTTATGCCAGCATACTTCAATTCCATATTCCTTAAGTTTGTTAATTATTACAGGAGTAAATGTATCCTTTATTCTTCCATGATAAACTTCGCTTCCAGTTGTAACTACCCCAGCCTTCATGTTCTTGTAAGGAAGAAGTTCTAAAAGTGGCTTATCTCCAGCTATCTTTTTTGCTTCTTTAAGTTTATTTTCTTCAATAATCAGAGGAATTACTCTTGTTCCTGCTAATTTATCTCCTTTTTTAACAGCATAATTAGTATGTCTTGTTGCTATCATTATTTCATCAAGTTCATTTATTGCATCAAGTCTATCAACATCGACTCTAAATAGACCATTGCAGTCTGCAATAAGTTCAATCTTTCCTTCTTTAATTTCACTACCTATCATATTGTCATTTTTACATATATCAAAAAGTATTTCTGCTGCTTCGTTTTCATGTAGCATTCCTTCTTTCTTTTCCCATATGTATAAATGTTCTTTTCCAAGTGAAAGCAGCACTGGTATATCTTCTTCAGTTACTACATGACCTTTTCTAAAAGGTGTATCCTTAACAACATCCTTTACTATTCTAGTTATATCGTGACAAAGCACATGTCCTACTGCATTAACTGTTTCTATTTTTTTCATAATCGTGCATACTCCTTTTCAATAAATTATTTATATATTTTTCAATCTGTAATTTAAACTCTAAAATTAACTTTGAATTATTTATGAAAATTCATATATTTAAGCTCCATTACTAAAACTCATAAACTCCCTTTCCCAACAAGATGGGAAAAATAAACATATTATATGTTTCCATATAAAAAAGCTGAAAATTTCACTTCCAAAAAGAATATGAAAAATTCAGCTTATAAATCTTACGCTAAAATTATCATAAAACTATTCAAACTAAAATATTATCTTAAAATAAAGTGACTGCGCCACGCCTTTTAAGTAATAGTTAAAAGTATTAACTCTTACTTCATATTAATAATACTTTAGTTTAAATAATCCTCCTTTTCAAACACGGAAGGCTGGGCAGTTTCCCGCAAAACCCTGAAACAGAATTAAAAAGTAAACAATATTTATTTCTGTTTGACAAAAGTATCATAGATTTTATTCCTTAGACACAGTTGTTCGGAGATTATTTAATTATAACTATTGGTTTAATTCATTATATTCTTCTGGATTATTGATGTTTTTCAATGCATCTTCACTTAATCCTGAATCATTTAAAGATATTATTTTTCCATTAAGTTTTTTAACAAGGTATGTAAGTCTATAATTTTTGTTATTGATCATTTCCTCTACATATGGGAGGCAGTCTTTTGAATATATCCCTCCAAGAGGATAGATTCTTCCTTTTTCATCTTCGAAGACAATACATTTATCCCTTGCATCTAAATTATACTTTAGAATATCTATAAGTTCCACGGATATTTTTGGCATATCACATGCAGTAATAAAAATATAATCTTCCTTTATCACTTTCAATGCTGAATATATGCCTCCAATAGGTCCTATTTCCTTATATTCATCTTCTATTAATTCATAATTTAAATTTTTGTACTTTTCTTTATCATCTACAGAAATATATACTTTCTTAAATTCTTTCAAAACTTCTAAGATATTTTCTATAAAAGTTCTATCTTTATACTTAAGAAAAGCTTTATTGTTTCCATTCATCCTTGTGCTTTTTCCACCAGCAAGTACTAATGCACATATTTCCATAGATATCTCACCTTCTAAATCAATAGTATTTTAATTGTTTTTGTAGCTTTTAACAAGCATTTTTGCAAAATTGTAAAGTACAAAGCTGATTATAGCTGTTGTCATGTAAATTTGAATTCCACTTAATTCTTTTACTATGCTTCCTAAGAATTCATATCCTTGTGCAGTTAAGAACGCTGACATCTTTATTGAAGCAACTATTCCTATTGCCATTGGGAATGTAAGTCCTGCAAATCCTGGATTGAAGTCAAATGAGAAAAATGCTGGAATCTTGTATATTATGAATGCTAAAGCACATAATGCTGCAATGTATAATGCAGAAACTAAAATTAAGTTTGGTTCTTTAATAACATTTAAGTAACTTACAACACAAAGACTTGATGGTGCAAGAACTATAGCCTGTGTATGATACATAGGGTTCTTTATTGGGTGCTTTGCTAATCTGTAAATCATAAATGGAATTATAACTGTAAATACACCTATACCATAGTAAACAACTATCTTAGAGATAACAGGCTCCTTCATAACTCCGCCTACTACTGTTGAAACCATTATTCCGTTATAAGTAACAAACCAGCTTGGTACAAAAGTATCAATGTTAACACCTTTAATTACATTTCTATATGTGAAAACTATTATATGAATAGCATGTAGTATTAAACCTGTAAACCATATTCCTTTACCAATTACAGCATTATAATCAAATACATATGATCCAAGTATCATAGTAATCATTGTAAGTCCTGCATATAAACTTGCTGGTACAGTATTGCTATATTCTTTTAAAACAGTTTTATTATGACCGAATATCTTTATTAAATAAACTGTTAATATTATAGCTGCTGCTATCATTGTTATATGTCTTATCCATGTATACCCTAATGTCAAATATACATTTGAAAGTGTTGCTGCTCCAACCATTGTAGGCAGTATTGCAACAGGCATGTTTTCTAACTTTTGAAAGAAAGTTTTTTTCATTTGTATTATTCCCCTTATTCTGTTGTATATTATTATTCATAATTAAATAAATATCTTTAATTGAATTTATATTGAATGATTCTATTATCAATTATTCTTCATAATAAAATTCAAAATTATTTTTTTCATTAAAGAAATCAGAATAATCTATTTTAAATAATGGTTTAGATAATTTAGATATATCTATCTTTCTTCTTATAAGCTGAGTTAATACTCCAGCATATGATAAATCACCTTGGATTATAGCTCCATATATTTTTCCTTCTTTATGAATTATCTTTTTATAATTTCCGTTATCATCACTTTCAATTTCTACTTCATAAGTATCATCTGGTGGAGTATTTATTCCAAGTGACATTGTAGGAATTCCAAGGAAATTCATTGTAGATTTACTTGCAAAGAAGTCATCCATTTCTGCTTCTATACCGCACATATTGCTTGCTGCAATTATACCTTCTTTTACTGCAACAGGCCATATTGGATTTCTTCCAGTTACATCTCCAGCTCCAAAAACACCTTCAACATTAGTTTTTCCAGCTGCATCAATTAATAATCCGAATTTATCACATTCTATTCCACTATCTTGTAAGAATTCAACATTAGCTCTTACCCCAGCACAGCATATTAATAAGTCACAAGGAATGCTTTCCCCATTAGTTAATAATATTTCTGTTATGTTTTCATCTTCATCAACGATAAGTTCTTTAACACCTTTTTCGTAGTATTGTTTAACTCCATGTGATGCAAAAGCTTCTTCATAAGTAGATGCTGCTCTCTTATCAAGCTGAATTGATAACATTCTGTTTTGCATTTCAACTAAATGAACTGTACAGTCAGTGTGTAATAAACCTGAAATAACATCTATTCCAACAAGTCCAGCACCCATGATAACTACATTTTTACAAGTCTTAGACATTTCCATGATCTTTTCACAATCATCAAAGTTACGGAAACCTATTGAGTTCTTTGCAGTCTTTAAATGTGGTATTGGTGGGAAGAAAGTATGAGATCCTGTTGCAATAAGAAGCTTATCGTATCCTACACTTTCATCATTTTCAAGTTTTACACATTTTTCATTTATATCAACACCTGTAACAGCTACACCTTTAACCCAATTGATATTATTTTTTTCAATGAAGTTATCTTCAACGAATTCAAGTTTCTTTACATCTCTTATACCTTCCATATAGTGATGAAGTATACATCTTGAATAAATCTTATCGTCTTTTGAAACTAAAGTTATTTCTGCATCTTTATCTAAATTTCTAAGTTCTGTTACTCCGCTTATTCCAGCTGCTGAAGCTCCAAGTACAACGTATTTCATAAACTAAACCTCCTGTAAAGTGATAGCACCCATTGGGCATTTTTCAACACACATTGGCTTGCTTCCATCTTTTTCACTGCAGCTAGTGCACATATCACATTTCATGATTTCTTTCTGCTTTAATCTGTCTGCTTTAAGAACTCCATAAGGACATGCCATTATACACATATAGCAGCTTGCACATCTGTTTTTGTCATATTCAACAAATCCATTTTCCTTATTTTTGTGCATTGCTCCAGTCATACATGTGTATACACATTCTGGTCTATCGCAGTGACGGCAGAAAATAGGAGCTGCTTTAGTCTTACTATCTATTGTTACTCTGTTTCTTGAATCACAGCTGTCATGACTTACAACACATGCTGTAACACAAGTTAAACATCCGATACATTTGCTTCTGTCAATTTTAATTCTTTTCATGAAGATTTCCTCCTATAGTTTTTCTATATTAATAGGTGTAGTCTTATATGATGGTTCCTTTGAATATGGATCATATATTGATGGTGTAAGTTTATTACATTCTACATAGTGTAATGGTGCATATAACTCTTCATATCTTTGATTATCTGTAATCTTTGCAAGGAAATCTGCATGATGACCATTTATAGAATGAATTCTTATCATATCATTTTCTTTTATATTATTTTCTTCTGCAAGTTTAGTGTTTATATAAACATATGCTGCTTCTATACTTACGTCTTCTATGAATCTTACTTCTCTTGTTCTAGTCTGAGTATGCCATTGACCTACTGTTCCTCTTCCTGTGTTTAATATTAATGGGAATTCTTCAGTTGTAGGTATTGGATTTTCCATAACATCTTCAAACATAAATTTAGCTTTTTTAGATGGAGTATAATAAAGATTGTCTTCAAATAATCTTCTTTGATCTTCTTTTAATTCTTCTCCTTCTCTAAATGGCCATTGTATTCCCTTTGAATCTGTTAATGCATCATAATCGATACCAGTTATATCACATGGCATATTTCTTGAACATTCTTTCATAAGATTGAATGCATCTTTTGGAGTCTTCCATTTATCAAGTAAGCTTCCCATACCTAATGCTTTACCTATTCCAAAGATTACTTGGTAGTCAGTCTTTTCATTTTCTTTTCTTTCAAGAACCTGTCTCATTGGAGATACACGTCTTTCAGTATTTATATAAGAACCTTCTTTTTTGATTCCTGGAACTACTGGTAAGTAAACATCACATATTTGTGCACTATCTGTATCGTCATAGATATCTTGAACTACAAATAATTCTAATTTTTCTACAGCCTTTTGGAATGTTTCATTGTTAGTCCATGAATGTCTTGGATTTGTACATATTACCCAAAGAGCTTTTATTTCACCAGCATTTATCTTTTCAACTATTACGTTGTAAGGAGCTGTTGGTTTTTCTGCAAGAACACTTTCATCTACTTCTAAAACTTCTGCAACTCTTTTTCTTCTTACTGGATTATCAAAGTCTCCACCACCATAAAGTCCGGCAGTATTACTGAATGCACGTGATCCCATTGCATTACATTGTCCTGTAAGTGAGTTTGCGCCTGTTCCTGGTCTTCCAATGTTTCCAGTCATAAGTGCTAAGTTTATTATAGCCTGAGCAGTTCTAAC
>JAEWQX010000175.1 GCA_023399035.1 Bacillota bacterium
AAAAAGTAAAGAAAAAAACAAGGTGTAAATATATGTAAAAAGTTTAATATAAAAAATAATTTATTTAGATGTGATTGTGACAAATTTTTAAATTAAAAGAGTCTATAATATACTTCAGGTAGATGGGAGGACTAAAAGTGATAGTTTATGCAGATATATTCTTTATAGAAAATTTCATAGTTAATCTGTTTTTATTATATGTAACTATGAAATGCTTAAAGCATAAATTTAAGTTTTCATTATTGTCAGCTGGAGCTTGTATTGGATCATTGTACGGCTTTGTTATGGTGATTCCTAAGGTGAAGTTTCTAGCTGTTCTGCCATTTGAATTATTGACTGCATATTTAATGCTGAGAGTAGTTTATGGAAAGACTGCTTTCATAAATATGTTAAAGGTATTAATTACATTTTTAATGCTTACATTCACATTAAGTGGAATTTGTTTTTTGTTTTCTCTAAAACAAAATTATTATATATTAAACGGAACTTTTAAAATAGAAAAGTATTCAGTAAAGTATATTATGCTTGGACTGATGATTATATTTATTTTTGCTGATAGAATAATTGGATATATAAAAGACAAGGTGGCCGTCAGCAGCTACATTTATGTAATAGAATTTCAAATAGAAGGTAAGATGTATAGCTTTCAGGGTTTTTTAGATACAGGTAATGAACTTAGAGAGCCTGTTACAAATCTTCCTTGTATTTTAATAGAAGAAAAGTTGTTTTCTCTCGTTAACTTTAAAGATAAAAATATCTACAGCATACCTTATAATGCAATTGGATATGGTGGGCAGTTAAAAGGGATAAGAGTCAATAACATTAAGATTAAAGGTAGAGATTTGTGGTATAGACAAGTTGACGCCATAGTATGTCCTTGTATGGAAAAATTGAGTAAAGAAAATGAATTCAATGCTTTATTATCAAGAGGAATTTTATAGGGGAGGATATATATGGAGAGATTAATTATGTTTTTAAATAGGTTATTGTGTAAATTTAAGATATTTAGCAAAAACTTATTTTATGTTGGTGGAAATGATGCACTACCACCACCTTTATCAAAGGATGAAGAAGAGGAATTATTAAAAAAATTAAATAATGGTGATGAAACAATTAGGAGTACTTTGATCGAAAGAAATCTAAGGCTTGTAGTATATATTGCAAGAAAATTTGAAAATACAGGCGTTTATGTAGAGGATTTGATTTCTGTGGGAACTATAGGGCTGATTAAAGCTGTAAATACATTTAATCCTGAAAAAAAGATCAAACTGGCAACATATGCATCACGGTGTATTGAAAATGAAATACTAATGTATCTAAGAAGAAATAGTAAGGTTAAGGCAGAAATTTCTTTTTATGAACCTTTGAATATTGATTGGGATGGAAATGAACTTTTGTTGTCAGACATATTAGGAACTGAAAATGATACAGTTTATAATCTTATTGAAGATGAGGTAGATAAGCAGCTTTTGTTTATGGCTTTAAAAAGTTTAAATGAAAGAGAAAAAGAAATAGTAAGATTAAGATTCGGGTTAAATGGAACAAGGGAAAAGACACAGAAGGAAGTTGCTGATATGCTTGGTATATCTCAGTCATATATATCCAGATTAGAGAAAAAAATAATTAAAAGATTGAAAAAAGAAATAAATAGAATGATTTAGGTTGTCTGTAAGTATAAAAGTATCACCTATCGGAAATAATGTTTAATGCGATGGATTATTACTTCCGAAGGGGTTGATACTTATGATAATTAATAAAGTAGAAATATGTGGTGTTAATACTTCAAAACTTCCAATACTTAAGGAAAAAGAAAAAAAACAACTTCTTCTACAAATGAAAGCTGGAGACAAAAATGCAAGAGAAAAATTTATTAAGGGAAATTTAAGATTAGTTTTGAGTGTTATTCAGCGTTTTAATAATAGAGGGGAAAATATTGATGATCTATTTCAAGTTGGATGTATAGGATTAATGAAGTCAATTGATAATTTTGACTTATCACAAAATGTTAAGTTTTCAACTTATGCAGTTCCAATGATAATAGGAGAAATAAGAAGATATTTAAGAGATAACAATTCAATACGAGTGAGCAGGTCGCTTCGTGATATTGCATATAAAGCATTAATTGTTCGTGAGAAATTTATTAAAGATAACAATAAAGAACCTACAATTTCACAAATTGCAAAAGAGCTCGAATTGCCAAGAGAGGAAGTAGTATTTGCTTTAGATGCAATACAAGATCCTGTATCATTATATGAACCTATTTATCATGATGGTGGAGATGCAATATACGTAATGGATCAGATAAGTGATTCAAAGGATACCGATGAAAATTGGCTTGAAAACATTTCCATAAAAGAAGCAATGAAAAAGCTTACGGATCGTGAAAAATTAATCTTGAACTTACGATTTTTTAACGGGAGGACTCAAATGGAAGTAGCTGATGAAATAGGTATTTCTCAAGCACAGGTTTCAAGACTTGAAAAGACAGCGTTAAAACATATGCGTAAACACGTATGATAAAAACTGGTATTATATAATGCCAGTTTTTATAAATTTGTGATTTTAATTTATGATGTAACATATATTATATAAAAATTGATTTTAGTTATGACAAGTTATTAATATACTATTGAAGCAATAGGGGGGATTGGGTTTGGAACTTGAATTACACTCACTTAATGCAATGCGTAATATGGAAGTTATAGATATACTGACAGGAAGCAAAATTGGATACATAAGTGATTTTAAAATTGATTGTGATACAAACAAGATAGTTTCATTAATATTACCAGGAGAAATAAAATCATGGTTTTCAAAAGATGATAATATTGAGATACTGTGGAACGATATTGTTAAAATAGGATCAGACGTAATACTGGTTAAGGTTAATCAAGATTTGAACGAAAAATAATATGGTAATATTAATAAAATATATGTATAATATTTATAAACACTAGAGAAAAGCAGTGAGGTGAGTAATTAGATGAAATGTCCATTTTGTGGTTTCGAGGAAAGTAAAGTTGTAGATTCAAGATCAACTGATGATAATTCTACTATAAGAAGAAGAAGAGAGTGTTTAAAGTGTAATAAGAGATATACGACATATGAGAAAATAGAGGATTTTCCAATTTTAGTTATAAAAAAAGATTCTACTAGAGAAAATTTTAATAAAGAAAAAATAATCAATGGATTAATAATTGCATGCCAAAAGAGACCTGTTTCTAGAAAACAAATTGAGGACATGGCTTATGATATAGAAAAGACAATATCAAACAGTATGCTTACAGAAATACCGTCAAAGGATATTGGAGAAATGGTTATGGCAAGGCTTAAAGAGGTAGATGAAATATCTTATGTAAGGTTTGCATCTGTATATAGACAGTTTAAAGATATAAATACATTTTTAGAAGAAATAAAGAATTTAATAACTTAAAATAAAAATCTAAATAAATGTAAAATGTGAGTGGATGTTGAAATTTATATTCAATGTCCATTTTTTCTGATGAAACGTATGATGTTGTTATTTTAAAGTTAAAGTTTCGTTAAGAGCATTATATATTTTATTGAAAAGTGTTAATATTATGTAATAAGAGAGGAAATGATTTTTTAATAATCTTAATTATATCTAGGAGGAAAAGCATGAATTTATTAAGTTTAAGTAAAATAGAAAGTGAAGAGGACTTTCTGAAATTTGAAGGCAGAAATTTTACAGTGGTGTTTACTGATGCTGAAAATGAAAGAAGCTTTAACAGAAATACTGATTCTGGAATTAAAGAATTAAATTCATTGAAAGATAGATTTCATGTAAGGGACATTGCTTATCTAAAGCAGATACATAGTGATAAAGTATTTAGCTATAAATTAAATTGCTCTGAATTTAACAGCAATGAAGGAGATGCTATAGTTACTGAGGAAAAAGAAGTTATTATAGGAGTTTTTACCGCAGACTGTGTTCCAGTTATTCTTGTAGATGATGAAAAAGGCGTTTCAGCTGCAGTTCATAGCGGATGGAGAGGAACTTTTGAATCAATAACACTGAAGACTGTTCAAAAGATGAAAGATGAATATGGATGTAGAAGTGAAAATATTAAAGCTTTTATAGGTCCTCATATAAGAAAGTGCTGTTATGAGGTATCCGAAGAATTAAAAGAAAAATTTTTAGAAAAGAAGGCTGATATCGATTCAGATATTCTTTTTAGTGATAGAAATTTAAATTTAGAAGCATGTATAGAGCGGGATTTAAAAGACTGTGGCATTAAAGATGAAAATATAAACAGCCTCAATTTATGCACATACTGTTGTGAATCTATAAAACTACATTCTTATAGGAAATCAGAAGGCTCATATGGAAGGATGTTTGCTTTTGTTATTTTACATTAAGGGGGAGATGTAATGGCTAAAGAAAAAATATTAATAGTAGATGATGAAGAACATATATTGGAACTTTTAGATTTTAATTTAAAAAATGCTGGTTATGAAACATTTATTGCAACAGATGGTATTGAAGCTGTGAAAATAGCTAAGGAGGAAAAGCCTAACTTAATACTTCTTGATTTGATGATACCCGGGATAGATGGATTTGATGTATGCAAAGAAATTAAAAAAGATAAAGATATGAAGAATACATCAATAATAATGCTTACTGCAAAGGGAGAAGAACTTGATAAAATATTAGGTCTTGAACTTGGAGCTGATGATTATATAACCAAGCCATTTTCAGTAAGGGAACTTCTTGCAAGAGTAAAGGCTGTACTCCGAAGAACTGCAGTATTCAATGAAGAAGAAAGTGATATTTATGAATCAAAAAGCTTAAAGGTAGATTTTGAGCGTCATGAGGTAATTGTAAATGACAGTAAGGTAGATCTTACATTAAAGGAATTTGAACTGCTTCAGATACTTATAAAAAATAAAGGGAAAATACTAAAGAGAGAAACGCTTTTAGATAAAATATGGGGATATGAGTACATTGGAGAAACAAGAACTGTTGATGTGCACATAAGATATCTACGAAAGAAAATTGAAGAGGATGATAAGAATCCTAAGTTTATAGAAACTATAAGAGGAGTAGGGTATAGATTTAATCCTATCTAAGATTATGAAGAATAAAATATTAAGTTTAGTTATAATAACAGTATTATCTGCAATATTATTAGTAACTTGTTTATTTACTGTAGTTACTAATATGGAGCAGATAAAGAGCACAAAAGATTCTCTTAAAAGTATAAACTTTTTAATAGCCCAATCTGGAAATGATATTGAAAATAAAATGGGTCAATATGATAATATCCAGATTAATGATATGAGGATAAGATTTACTCTAATAAAATCTGATGGGTCTGTAATATATGATAGTGACAGCAATACCACTGAAAACCATAAGGATAGAGATGAAGTAAAGCAGGCATTAGAGTATGGAGAAGGTTATGTAAGCAGATATAGCAAGACAATGGACTTAAACTATATATATTATGCTACAAAGGTAAATGATGATTTAATAATAAGAAGTTCAGTATCTGTTAATACAATAGAGATGATGCAGAGGGAAAGGATAAAATATTATATTCCACTTGTATTTATAACAGTTATTTTTTCTATATTTTTATCTTTAAGGCTTGTGAGAAAGATTGTTGAACCGGTTAAAGAGCTGGAAAGAGTAACTTTAAAGATGGCTAATGGTGATTATAAGATAAGAGCAAAAGTCAGCAGTAATGATGAACTGGGAACTTTAAGCGACAGCTTTAAT
The DNA here is from genome assembly GCA_023399035.1 of Bacillota bacterium. GTDB lineage: Bacteria > Bacillota > Clostridia > Clostridiales > Clostridiaceae > Clostridium. The sequence goes on from JAEWQX010000175.1 coordinate 5,744, forward strand.
CATATGGCTGATGAACTGCAAAATAAAATTCAGGAAGTAATTAACAATCAGGCTAAACTGGAATCTATATTTAATAGTATGGATAGTGGTGTTGTTGCAGTTGATAATGAAAACAGGGTCATTTCAATTAATCCATCAGCAGAACTTCTTCTTGGAATAAAGAAGAATATAGTTGGTGAGAAGCTGACTGATTTTGTGGCAGATCATGAAATAAATGAATTCTTACTGAATGTAGAAGAAGAGGATAAGGAAATAACAATACTGCATCCAATAGAAAGAAATATTAAGATAAAAAAATCGGAAATTGTTGATAAAAAAGTTAATCTTGGAAAGGTTATAAGTTTCCAGGATATAACGGATATGAAGAGAGTGGAGCTTATGAGAAGCCAGTTTGTTGCTAATGTATCTCATGAATTAAAGACTCCATTAACATCCATAAAAGGTTTTGCAGAAACATTGAGAATTGTTGAAGATAATGAAACAAGAGAAAAATTCCTGAATATAATAGATAAGGAAGCTGAAAGATTAACAAGGCTTATAAATGATATATTAGTTTTATCCAATATTGAAAGTAATCTCATTGCTGATGTAGAAGAGTTTAGACCAGGTGCAGTTATTGAAGAAATTCTTAACATGGTAAGGAAGACGGCAAAAAGCAGAAATGTAACTGTTGAATTTGAGGATAACAGCAGTGAGTGTATATTAGGAGATAGAGATAAGTTTTATCAGCTTGTGTTAAATTTAGTTGAGAATGCTACTAAATACTCAAAAGAAAAAGGTGGTTATGTTAAAATATCAAGTTATAACGAAGCTGGATATTATTATCTTATAGTTAAAGATAATGGTATTGGCATACCAGATGAGGACATATCACGTATTTTTGAAAGATTTTATAGGGTAGATAAGTCTAGAAAAAAAGGCGGCACCGGACTGGGACTTGCTATTGTTAAACATATTGTTAAGATATTTAATGGTGAAATAAATGTTAAAAGTAAGTTAGGTGAAGGAAGCACATTTGAAGTTAAAATTCCATACCTATAGTATTATTACAAGGATCTTTAATAATACATTAAGAAGCAGAATGTAAAATTTCTGCTTTTTTTATTTGTTAAATAAGTATTGGCGACAGTGTCAAATGTAAATTTATATGAATGTTGATAATGATTTAATCGTTCTATATTTTGTGAATTTAAATAATTATCTAAATAGTATGCCTACATTATTTTAAAAAATACGTGTGTTAAATCTTTTTAACATATATCCAATATAACTTAACATACCTCTAATAATTCTTTAACTTATAGAGTATATTATAGAACTTGTAAGGAAAATGAATTCAAAATTATTTTGATCAGGGGGAACTAAGATGAAAAGAAAATCTCTAAAATTATTAGCAAGTGCTCTATTAATTACAGTAATGGGAGCAGGAATGATTGGATGTGGAAACAGCAGCAGTAGTAATGATGTAGCTGCAGATAAAGGGGCTGAAACAAAACAGGAAGAAAGTATAAGCGGATCAATAACAATAAGCGGGTCTTCAGCATTACTTCCATTAATGGAACAATCAATTGAAAAATTCAATGAAAAGTATCCAGAGGTAGAAATAAGTGCTCAGGCTGGTGGATCAGGAACAGGTTTAACTCAGGTATTAGATGGAACAGTTAATATCGGAAATTCAGATATATTTGCTGAAGATAAATTAGAAGCAGATCAAGCAAGTCAACTAGTTGATCATAAAGTTGTAGCACAAGGATTTGCAGTTGTAGTAAGTAAATCATTAGGAATAGACAGCTTAACAAAAGATCAAATTAAAGATATATTCTCAGGAAAAGTAACAAACTGGAATCAAATAACTAAAGCAGATGGAACTACAGGTCCAGATAAAGAAATCTTTGTAGTTCACAGAAAGAGTGGATCAGGTACAAGAGCTACTTTTGAAGAAAAGATATTAGATGGAGATAAGAGTTTAGAAAATGATTCAATAGGTGTTATGCAGGACTCAAATGGTGCAGTATTAACAGCTATGAAACAAAATGACGGTGCTATCAGCTACTTAGGTCTTGCTTACATGAATACAGATGAAGCAAAAGAAGCTTTATCTGCAGTAAAGATTGATGGTAAAGGTGATGAAAAAGAAAATATATGCGATGGCTCATATCCTTTCTGGTCATGGGGACACATGTACACTAAGGGTGAAGCTGATGAGGCATCAAAAGCATTTATAGAATTTGTATCAAGTAGCGATAACAAAGAAAGCTTAGAAAACTTGGGATTTATTTCAGGAAGTGAAATGAAAGTTCAATAGATAGTAAAACTCAATTAAAATTAAAATATAAGTGCTTTTTGAGAAAGCACTTATATTTTATAAAAAATGGAGTGAATAAAAAATAAATTTATATTAAGGATGAGTAGAAATGGAAAAAAGAAGTTTTAAGGAGAGGCTGAAAAATGAATATATAGGCCAGGGATTTGCAGGATTTTGTGGAATACTAATAATTTTAATTACAATATCGATTATCATATTCATTGCATCTAAAGGAATCAGAATATTTACGGAAGATGGATATAGTATAACGCAGTTCTTATTTAAGGATAACTGGCAGCCTAGCCAGGGAGAGCCTTCCTTTGGAGCTTTAGCTTTCATTGCTGGTTCAACCTTAGTATCAGTTGGTGCAATAGTAATAAGTGCACCTATAGCAGTCAGCCTTGCTATATTTGTAAATGTAATTTCCAAGGGATTTGGAAGTAGGGTTATAAAGCCTTGTCTTGAAATTTTAGTTGGTATTCCATCAGTTGTTTATGGGTGGGTTGGTATTTCAGTTTTAGTTCCATTCATAAAGAACCATTTTGGCGGTATGGGATATTCACTACTTTCAGGAATTTTAGTTCTATCATTAATGGTATTACCTACAATTGCAACTTTATGTATAGATGCTATAAAAACTATTCCTCAGGATCATATTGAAGCATCATATGGACTTGGAGCAACAAGATGGCAGACTATTTATAAGATTATAGTTCCAGGTGCTAAATCAGGAATACTTACAGGAATTGTTCTGGGTGTGGCAAGAGCATTTGGAGAAGCATTAGCAGTTCAGATGGTAATAGGAAATACAGTAAAGATACCTGACAGCATTTTCTCTTCAATGTCAACATTAACAAGTGTAATAACTATGGATATGGCAAATACAGTTGGCGGAACAATATGGAATGATGCATTATGGTCATTGGCATTAATTCTGTTAATCATATCATTCGGATTCATATTACTAGTTAGATTTATTGGAAAGAGGTGCAACAGATAATGAATTCAAAAAGAGCGGACAAAATTGCAACTATTGTATTTTATACAATAAGTATATTGATAGTAACATTGCTTGGAGCATTTATTGCATATATCTTATTTAAAGGCGGAAGCATGTTAAAACCATCATTTTTATTTGGAAAGCCTAAGATATCAGGTGCAGGTGGTGGAATTGGGCCACAGTTATTCAACTCATTTTATATGCTTATACTATCTCTTATTATAACTATACCAATAGGTATTGGAGCTGGTATATATTTAGCTGAATATGCAAAACAGGGACCGATAGTTAATTTTATAAGAATGTGTCTTGAAACAATGTCATCATTGCCTTCTATAGTAATAGGTATGTTTGGCTTATTGGTTTTCGTTAATATGGCAGGATGGGGGTATTCAATACTTGCGGGGGCTTTATCGGTAAGTATATTAAATATTCCTTCAATGACAAGAATATCAGAAGATGCTATAAAATCAGCGAGCAAAAGAGTAAAGGAAGCATCACTTGGACTAGGAGCTACTAAATGGCAGACTATAGTGAAGCTTACTCTTCCAACAGCTATGAGTGAAATAATAACAGGAATATTACTTGCAGCAGGAAGAATATTCGGTGAAGCAGCAGCTTTTCTTTACACAGCAGGATTGAGTTCAAAAGCCTTGAACTTTACGGAAATAAGCCTTACAGGCAGCAAGTCAGCTTTTTCATTATTCAGACCAGCTGAAACATTAGCGGTTCATATATGGAAGCTGAATTCAGAAGGAATAGTTCCAGATGCAGCTCAGATAGCAAATGGTACAGCAGCTGTACTTATAATAGCAGTCTTATTATTTAACATTATTGCAAAACTTGCAGGAAATAAATTGATGAAAGCTTATAGCGGTAAGTAGGAGGAAATTATGAGCATTATTGAAACTAGAAATCTAAATTTATATTATGGAGAAAAACAGGCTCTTAAAAGTATAGATATGAGTATAAATAAGAATGAAGTTACAGCACTTATAGGACCATCTGGATGTGGTAAGTCAACTTTTTTGAGAACAATAAATAGAATGAATGACTTAATTGATTGTGTAAAAATAGATGGTGAAGTGTTATTTGAAGGAAAAGACATATATAAAGACTATGATGAGATTCATTTGAGAAAAAGAATAGGAATGGTTTTTCAAAGGCCTAATCCATTTCCTATGTCTATTTATAATAATATAGCCTATGGCCCTAGAATACATGGGATAAAAAATAAAAATCAATTAGATGAAATTGTTGAAAAAAGCTTAAGAGGAGCGGCACTTTGGGATGAAACAAAGGATAGATTAAAAGAAAGTGCAATTGGAATGTCGGGAGGTCAGCAGCAAAGACTCTGCATAGCTAGAACACTTGCAGTTTCCCCAGAAGTTATATTAATGGATGAACCTACTTCAGCACTTGATCCTATTTCAACTGCTAAGATGGAAGAACTTATGGATGAACTTAAGAAGCAGTATACAGTAATCATAGTTACTCATAACATGCAACAGGCAGGAAGAATAGCAGATAAAACAGCATTTTTCTTAAATGGTGAAGTTGTTGAATTTGGTAAAACAGAGGATATTTTCTATAATCCAAAGGATAAGAGAACAGAAGATTATATTACAGGAAGATTTGGTTAAAAGGAGGAAATATAAATGACCAGAGAAACACAAAATGTAAGGGTTAAAAATATTGAAAATGATTTGATTAGTATGTCAAGCCTGGTTGAAAAGCAATTATATGAAAGTATTTTATGTTTAAAAAATTATGATGTAGATAAAATTGAAACAACAATTAAAAATGATGATATTGTTGATGATATGCAGAAAAGAATTGAAGAAGAATGTATCAAATTCATAGCCACAGAACAACCTCTTGCCACAGACCTGAGAAGGGTATTTGCAGCTTCAAAGATAGTTACTGATCTAGAGAGAATGGCAGATCATGCAGTAGATGTATGCAAATTAACAAAGAGAATAGGAAGAAGTTTAAGTGCATTTAATGGAAATTTAGAAGAACTATGGGATATGGAGCGCAAAGTAAGATCTATGATTAAGATTGCAACTGATTCATATATTAAAAATGATGTGGAACTTGCATATAACATATGTAAAGAAGATGATAAAATTGATAAGCTATATAAATCCTTATTTGAAAAAACAATTAATATAATTAAGGAAAAAGATAATCTTATTAATGATGGGACTCAGCTTTTATTTGTAATAAAATATTTGGAGAGAATAGCAGATCACGTAACTAATATATGTGAATGGACTATTTTCTCAAAAGATGGAGTTTATGTTGATTTAAATGAATAGATAAATTTATATATAACTAAAATATAATAAGTGAATATGGAAATGCCACAAAGAAGTACTAAATAAATTAATGTAAATTGATATCTTAATTAATTTATTTAGTACTAATTATATATTAAGATGAGTTGATAAAAAATTTTGAATATGAAAATAATGTTATTAATTAAGAGAGGTAAGAGGTGATAAAAATGTATGGAGTTATTGATATAGGATCAAATACTATTAGATTATCATTATATGAAGTGAAGGATAGTGTAATAAGACCCATGTTGAATAAGAAAAGAGTTGTAGGTCTTGCAAGTTATATAGATGATAATGGAATTTTAACTCATAAGGGAATAGAGAAAGCTATAGATACATTAAATGAATATAAAGTGATAATAGAACGAATAGGATTAAAAAAATATTTGTTTTTGCTACAGCATCATTACGAAATATTAAAAACACTGAAGAAGCTGTAAAAAAGATACAAGATGAAACTAATATTAACATAGATTTAATTTCAGGAGAAAAAGAAGCTTTTTATGATTATGTTGGAGCAGCATATAAAAAAGATATAAATAGTGGAATAATACTGGATATTGGTGGAGGAAGTACAGAAATAGTTTTTGTTAAGAATAAAAATATTGAAAAATCTGTTTCCATTCCAATAGGTTCACTTAATATGTACAGAAAATATGTAAAAAGACTTATTCCAACTCAAGATCAAGGCAAAAAGATAAAGAAAGATGTTTTAGAAGAACTAGAAAAAATAGATTTAAAAAATAATGATTATACAGACATGTATGGGATTGGTGGAAGTATTAGAGG
>JAEWQX010000225.1 GCA_023399035.1 Bacillota bacterium
AGTAATTACATGAAGATTCCTACTCCTACTCCTAATGGTAATTTAAATACAAACCATACCATTAAAAGAATACTCCATCCAATTAAGAATACTATTGAATATGGAACCATTGTAGATATAAGAGTTCCTATTCCTGAATCTTTATCGTATTTTTCTGCAAATGCAACAATTAGAGCAAAGTAACTCATAAGAGGAGATATTATGTTAGTTGCAGAATCTCCTATTCTGTAAGCCATTTGTGTTAACTCTGGAGAATATCCTATTCCCATTAACATTGGTACAAATATTGGTGCCATAATAGCCCATTTTGCTGATGCAGAACCCATGAATAAGTTAATAAATGCTGCAACTACTATAAATGCTAATAATAGTGGGATTCCTTTTATTCCAGTAGCTTCTAAGAAATTAGCTCCCTTAACTGCTATTACAGTACCTAACTTAGTATAGCTGAAGTATGCAACAAACTGTGCTGCAAAGAACACTAAGACAATATATGAGCCCATTGCAGACATGCTTTTACCCATTAAGTTTATAACCTGTTTGTCATTTTTTATAGTTCTTTCACCAATACCATAAGCAATACCTGGTATTAAGAATATTATAGCTATGATTACAACTATAGAATCCATAAATGGCGATTTTAAAATTTCATGTGTTTCAGGATTTCTTAAAATTCCATTGTAAGGTACAACTAATACTAAAATTCCTATTAATGTTATTAAGAATGCAATTCCTGCAAATAATAATCCTCTTTTTTGTTCCTTAGTAATTTCCATTACTTCTTCTTTTTCATCGTCATTTCCCTTGTATTTTCCAAGTCTTGGTTCAACTATTTTTTCAGTAACGATAGTTCCTAAAATAGTTATAAGCAATGCTGACGCAATTATAAAGTACCAGTTTCCTGTCATACCAACTTCATATGATGCATTTGAAAGCTTAGCTGCTTCTGTTGTTATTCCACCTAATAAAGCATCTGTTGGCCCTGGAAGTAAGTTTGCACTAAATCCTCCTGATACCCCTGCAAATGCTGCTGCAATACCTGCTAATGGATGTCTTCCAAAGCTCTTAAATATTACTGCACCTAGTGGTATCAATACAACGTAACCTGCATCTGAAGCTATACTAGACATAACCCCTGCAAAAACAACTACTAAAGTAACAAATTTCTTTGGAGTGCTTAATACTAATTTCTTTAATAAAGCTGAAATTAATCCACTACCTTCTGCAACCCCAACTCCAAGTAAAGCTACTAACACTGTCCCAAGCGGTGCAAAACCTGTAAAGTTTTTAATTGCACTTGTAAACATGTATCTTATTCCTTCTGGAGTCAATAAGCTTACAACGCCTACTGTTAATTCTTTTAATTCACCTGATGCTACATCGATACCTTCATATGTAACAGATACACCAAGCTTATATGTAATATGAGACACAACCATAATTATTGCACATAATATTACAAATAATGTTGTTGGATGTGGCAATATGTTTCCGATTTTTTCTACAGTGCCAAGTATCCCCAACTTCTTCTTATTATTCTTCATAATTTCCTCCTTGGTAAAATAGTATTACATTTAAAATAACTAACATAATACTCTGTATTTACCTATATTATATAGTCTAATTAAAAAGTTTTCAACATTTAATTAGATATGTTGATAAAAACATAGTATATTTTGTAGTAAATTGGGCATATAAAAAATTAAATCCTTATCTATTTGCATATTCTTTATTTTGAACTAATTTATTTTATATGATCTAACAGAAAATTCCTTAAGTTAATTATTTATATCCAAAAATAATTGATAACAATTATAATTTATCCTGATAAAAAACTAAAACTTCAAAGATATTATTACTTGATAAATATCCTTGAAGTTTATAATCATTTTCTAATTAAATTTCTATATTTGATTTGCTCACTAAATACTCTTTTTAATCCAAACAATATTGCTGATAATACTCCTCCAGATGTATCAATAATCACATCTCTGAAATTTCCATCTCTTCCTGGAACAAATAACTGATGAATTTCATCAGTACATGCATATAGGAATACTCCAATTACTGCAATTAATAATATATACTGAAACTTAAAGTCATTCTTTAATAAATTAATTATCAAAAAACCAAGTATCATATATTCAAGAAAATGTGCGCACTTTCTAACGATAAAATTAGCTATATCACCAAAAATTCCATTCATATCAATTCCCATTTTAGATAATATATTTATAATTCCAAGACTCTGTGAATCTGATGCTGCAGCTGGCTGATTAGACATTAAAAATATAAAACACATCCATATAATAATTAACCCTAAATTTATAATATTTTTACTATTTTTTAAATACCTGTTCACCATATTATTATCCTTATCTTAAATATTTTTAGCTTTTCTCTGACATATATCTATTGATGTAAGCTAAAGATTCCTCTAATAGTTCTTGACCCTTTTCTAGCCCTTCTATTTTCATTTCTAAATTACATACTCTCTGATCTATCTGATTCATCAGCTGCTTTATATCCTGTAATAAATGCGCTTCATAGGTTACCTGTATTCCTTCTGCATCAATAA
>JAEWQX010000231.1 GCA_023399035.1 Bacillota bacterium
TTTTAAAAACAAAAATTCATAACAATACCTCCAAAGCATAAACACTCTGGAGGTCATATTATTAATAATTTATTTTTCTATAAACATTTTGTATAACATTCCAGAAGCTATTCCATCAACTTCATGAGAATATCCTAATGCTTCTAATAATTTATATGAAAATGCCATTGCAGTTGCAGGTCCTCTGCTTGTTATTATGTTCCCATCTACAACTACTGCTTCTTCTAAGTAATCACAATTTGGAAGTTCATCTTCATATCCTGGATAAGAAGTAATTTTTCTTCCTTCAGTTAATCCAGCTCTTCCAAGGACTATTGGTGCTGCACATATTGCTCCTATTAATCTTCCCTCTTTATTCTGCTTCTTTATTAAATTGATTACTTTCTCATCATCTCTTAAATTACTAGCTCCTGGCATTCCCCCTGGAAGCACTACTAAATCATAATCCATGTTTTCATCAATAATTTTATCTGCTTCAATAGTAACATTATGACTTGATGTAACTTTTTTATCCTTTATAGATACTAAATCACAAGTTACTTTTGCTCTTCTCATAATATCTGAAACTGTTAATGCTTCAACTTCTTCGAAACCTTCTGCTAATAATACACAAACTTTTTTCATAACAAAAACCTCCCTAACTTGAACAATGAGGATGTTCTTAAATACATTAGAACATCCTCATCCTACTTTCTACTATTATTATATTAATTATACATCAATCAATATTTAACTTCTATATAAATTATTTATCTATAATAAAATATATAATCAGTATACTTTCCAACATAAAGTCATTCTTAAATTACAGCTTTTTAACTCATGTTATTAAGAGTTTAATATAATACTACTTCTTTTATTTCATCCCCCAAAACAAGCATCATTATACTTGTTCCTCTTCCAGCTCTATTTTGAAGCTTTATATCTCTTATTCTTACTTCAGTTTTACTCTTACTCTTTGATGTCAAAATAAGTTCAGTGTCATCATTCTTTAAAGAAATGCCGTTATCATCACCTGATACATAGCTGCTGTAGTACTTACCATATATGACTTCATCATCATCCTTAAGGCTTATTCCTGTAACTCCAGATGCAACTTTACCCATAGAATTTACATTTTCAACAGGGAATCTTATTGCCATTCCTCTCTTTGTTACCATAATTAAATATCCTAAAGAGATCTTATCTATATCAACTGAAACGAGTTCATCAAGTTCATATTTAAACTTATGACAAGGCTGTTTGAAGAAATCACTTTCATATTCCTTTAGAAGTGTCTTCTTAATCATTCCTGTCCTTGTAAATGTGTAAACACACATATTTTCATCATAAGATGAAATTGATGCTATCCTTATAATTCTTTCATTTCTGCCAAGCTTTCCTATAAGCTGTTCTATTGACATATCCTTAGTAAGAATATTCTTCATCATGAATACCGGAACCTTATAAATAAATCCTGTATTTGTAAATACCAATAATTCATCCGTAGATTTAGTTTTTACTTTTAGGTAATCCTCTTTTATCTTACTGTATGATTTTAGTTTTCCCTTTTCGCTTATTCCTAAGTTAAGTTCAAAGTATTCTAATTCTTCACTGTCTTCCACACTTTCAACAATATCTTCATCTGGAAGATTAAATAACTGTGTTGGGAGTATATTTCTCGTTGCATCTTCTATTTTAGGTGCTTCAAGTGTAAATTCAAGTTCATTTCTTGTAACAACCTTCAGAAACTTACTCTCTTCATCCATATTTATTAATGCTACATTTATAAGCTCATCAGTTTCTCTAAGCTTTAATGCCTGAAGTTTTGTATATGATGTCTGGAATTTATCTAATCCACTTACTTTTATTCCTCCACCGCTTGTTATAAATCTAAATCCTTTTCCTGGAGCAAAGCTATCTAATGAAATGATTCCTATAATCTTTTCATCTTCAAGATTTAGTGATTTAATGACATGATCAAGTCTTTCACCTTTTTCTTTCCACTTTAATTCAGGTATATTTATCCCCTTTGTCTGATACATATATCCTGTATTAGTAAAGATAAGAATACTATCCTTAGTATTAGAGCTTAATAAATATTTAAGATAATCTCCTTCTCTATACTCAATATCATCTGGATTAGAATTTGATCTGTTGTAATTCTTTAATGGAATTCTCTTTATGAATCCATCATTTGAAACTGTAATCATAACTTCTTCAACTACAATTAATTCTTCTGCATCTATCTTACTCTTAGTATCATCAGAAATTATTGTAGTTCTTCTTTCATCTGCATACTTATCGCAGACTTCCTTTAATTCAGCTTTTATTACTTTTAAAAGTTCTTTTTCACTACCTAATATTTTTTCAAGCTTCTTGATAAGTTTGGTAAGCTCTGCATATTCCTTTTCAAATACCTTGATTTCAAGACCTGTAAGTCTATAAAGCATAAGTTCTAATATAGCCTGAGCCTGTAATTCTGTAAATCCAAATTTACTTATCAAGTTTTCGCTTGCATCTTTTTTAGATTTTGATGATCTTATTGTAGCAATAACTTCATCCAGAACATTTATAGCTTTTATAAAACCTTCAACTATGTGAAATCTCTTTTTAGCACTTTCCAATTCTTTCTTAGTTCTTCTTGTAACTATTTCCTTCTGATGTTCAACATAATGCTTAATTATTGTCTTCAATCCCATTGTTTCTGGCTTTCCATTAGCCAGTGCAACCATGTTGAAGCTTATATTGCATTGAAGATCTGTTTTCTTGAATAGATATTTTAATACCTTCTCTGCTCCATCTTCATCAACGGCTTTCTTAAATTCAATTACAGCCCTTATTCCATTTCTATCAGATTCATCTCTTATGTCAGTAATACCTTCAAGCACCTTTGCATGTCTCTTATCACCAGTCATTTCTGATATGGTTTGAAGTATTTTTGATTTATTTCTTCTGTAAGGAAATTCAGTAATTACAATACCCATTCTTCCATTTTCTAATTTTTCAATAGAAGTCTTTGCTCTGTAAGGTACCTTTCCTTCACCAGTTTCATAAGCAGATAATAGAGATTTTTCTCCTATTAATATACCTCCTGTTGGAAGGTCAGGACCTTTTATATATTCCATAAGGTCTTTCGTAGTTATTTCATTATTATCTATATAAGCTAAAACTCCATCTGTTACTTCTCTTAAATTATGCGGTGGAATGTTAGTTGCAAGTCCTACAGCAATACCAAAGGCTCCATTTACAAGAAGATTTGGATATCTGCTTGGTAAAACCTTAGGTTCCATTTCACTGTCAGAATAGTTTGGAACCATATCAACTGTATCCTTATCTATATCTTTAAGCATTTCCATGGCAATAGGTGCAAGTCTTGCTTCTGTATACCTCATTGCAGCTGCGCTGTCACCATCTATAGATCCCCAGTTTCCATGGCCTTCAATAAGAGGTTCTCTTGTTGAAAAGTCCTGTGCTAAAATTACCATAGCTTCGTATACAGACGAATCTCCATGTGGATGATACTTACCTAAAATATCCCCGACTATTCTTGCAGACTTGTAATAAGGTCTGTCTGGGAAAGCCTTAAGCATATGTGCACCATATAAAATTCTTCTATGTACAGGCTTAAGTCCATCCCTTACATCTGGAAGTGCTCTTTCCTTAGCAACTTCAATTGCATATGGTAAATAATTTTCAGGCATTGCTTCTTCAAGAGGAATGCCTATTATATTATTATCCTTCGGGATAATAGTTTCCTTTTTCTTTGCCATAATATCGCCCTTTCCTAAAATTCTCCGTATTTATACATATAATTTTTTCTTGGTTCAACTACATCTCCCATAAGAAGTGATACCATCTTTTCAGCTTTTGCTGCATCTTCTATATTAACTCTTAAAAGGGTTCTGCTTTCTGGATTTAAAGTTGTTTCCCATAATTGATCAGGATTCATTTCTCCAAGTCCTTTGTATCTTTGAATCAATGCTCCTTTACCAACTTCTTTTTTTACTTTTTCTAAATCTTCATCGCTATAAGCATATTTAACTATGCTCTTTCCTTTTGTTTCTCTATATACCTTATATAAAGGAGGCTGTGCAAGATAAAGATGGCCATTTGCTATAAGCGGCCTCATATATCTATAAATATAAGTCATCCAAAGAGTTCTTATATGGTATCCATCAACATCGGCATCACTCATGATTATTATCTTGTCATACTTCAAATCTTCTTCCTTATAATTATCTAATGTTCCTGTTCCTATTGCCGTATTAAATATTTTTAACTCTTCTGAAGCTAACACATTTTCAAGTTTCTGCTTCTCAGTATTCATTATCTTACCTTTTGAAGGCATTATAGTCTGGAATCTTCTATCTCTTGCCTGCTTTGCAGAACCACCGGCAGAATCTCCCTCAACTACGATAAATTCATTTACAGTTTTATCTTTCATAGTACAGACAGCAACCTTACCTGCAAGTGGTGCTGTTCCTTTACCTATTTTCTTTCTTTCTGCATCATTTATCTTTTTGATTTTATCTCTTCTCTTAGCTGCTTCAAGGGCATTATTTATGATAAATGTTGCAAGTTCCTTATTATCTTCAATCCATTCTGAAAATTTAGTGTAAACTAAATCATTCATCATAGTATATGCTTCGCTGTTACCTAACTTAGTTTTAGTCTGTCCTTCAAATACAGGATTAGTAATTTTGATTCTGACAATAGCCGTCATACCTTCTCTTAGGTCATCGCCTTCAAATTCCTTATCCTTTTCCTTTACAAGTCCAAGTTTCTTTGCCCATTCTTTGAATGCTCTTGTCATACCAGTCTTAAAGCCTGTTTCATGAGTCCCAGCTTCTGTCGTAGGAATATTGTTTACATAACTTGCAATATATTCAGTAGTTGAATCTGTAAACTGAATACATATTTCACCATACATCTGAATATTTCCTACTGTTCTTTCTCCATCAAATATTATTGGATTTTCATGTATAGGAGTTTTACTTTCATTTAAATACTTTATAAAATCAAGAAGACCATTTTCTGAATAATATTCCTTAGATGCTTCCTGTCCCTTTCTTGTATCTATTAATTCAAGTCTTATACCTTTATTCTGGAATGCTAATTCCTGAAGTCTGCTGTCTATTATGTCAAATTTAAAATCAATTGTTGAAAATATATCTTCATCAGGTCTGAAAGTTACCTTTGTTCCAGTCTTATCAGTTTTTCCAATAATCTTAAGATCAGTAACTGGCGTACCTGGCATATCTCTTTTTAATTCTTTGTCATAAGTATATTCAAATCTTTGTCTATATATATTACCATTTTGGTATACCTCAACCTCGACCCATTTTGATAATGCATTTACAACTGCTGCACCAACTCCATGAAGTCCTCCTGAAGTCTTATAGTTTTTATTATCGAACTTACCCCCTGTGTGAAGCTCAGTATAAACCATTTCTACTCCAGATTTTTTCTTAATTGGATGAATTCCTGTAGGTATTCCTCTACCATTATCTATTATTGTAACACTCTTATCTTCATTTAATATTATTGAAACTTTATTCCCATATCCATTTGCTATTTCATCTATGGAGTTATCAATTATTTCCCATATACAATGATGTAAACCCTTGCTTCCTGTTGACCCGATATACATCCCTGGTCTCACACGTACAGGTTCTAATTTTTCAAGGGATGTCAAATCTGTTACATCATAAGTATTGTTACTTCTCAATTCCATACATTTCCTCCATTCCGAACGTCAGTTCTGTTTAGTTCCGCAATAACATACTACTAGTTATTTCTAGTATATACTTTTTTTATTCTACATCATACATTCTTAATTGTCACTAACCAAGGTTATCTTAGTTATCAGGTAATCGTTATGAGTTTCTGATGAAAATATTAGTTTTTACTTAATCATAACGATTAATGCAGATCTACTGCTTTTAATCTCATTTTATTCATTACTTCTTCTATCTTATCTTTTACTTTTAAATGACAACTGACTGTAACTACTCTTAAAAATATACTTCCTTTCTTAATTATTGTCAAAATAAATTTCTTTACTTTATGGCAAAAAACATCGTAAAATGCTAATCATTCCACGATGTTTTATTTAAAATGTTAATCTAAAATTATCAGGTTGATTTTTCTAAACGTCACATATCTCAATTTTTCTAACGTGCTTAGTGTGACTCCATTCCTTATTATTCTTATTCCATATACCTTGGATAGTAATTGGTATCCATGTTAATGTATAAATTCCATATAACAAGAATCTGAAGAATAATATAAGATTTTTCTTACCTAAGAATAATCCCGTCATTATAAGGAATATTAAGTTATAGCCTAATGTTATAGCTAAAATTGATAGCCAACTATCCATATTATTTGTTAAATAAGGAACTACAAAAACATTGCTTGCATATAGACACATCATTACCATAAATCCTTTAGAAACTTTCTTATCTATTGAAAGTATTAATGGTGTAATCAAGAATTGAACAACTGCAAATACTTTAAATCCAACATCACTAAACAGATAATTAATTATAAATATATTAAGGCCTTTTGTGTTAGACTGTAGTAATGTCAATACTGCTGATATTCCTAGTAATAATGTTACGAATGGCTGTAATACATATAAGGCACAGTCAAAAACATAGAATTTTCGTTCTACTATTGATTTCTTTAATAATTTGAAGAAATATCTTGAAGCTACATCAGCAAATCCCTGCATCCATCTCTTTCTCTGAGTCCATGACTGACCAAGCTTTAATGGCTTTTCATCATATATGATAGCATCATGAGCCCAGCCTACCTTTTCGCCATTTAAGACAAGTTTACATGTAAATTCAAGATCTTCTGTAAGACATGTAGCTCCCCATCCTAATTCCTTAAGTGTTTCTGTTTCAACCACAAAACCTGTTCCACCTATCTGATTAGAAAATCCAACATTTTCTCTTGCTAACTGGAACATTCTGTTTTGTGTCCAGAATGCTATAGAATAGGATGCTGCAATCCATGAATCATTTGGATTTTTACTATCTATATACCCTTGTACAACTTTATATCCTTCCTGCATTTTAGAATTCATTTCACGTAAGAAGTTTTTATGTACAAGATTATCTGCATCAAATATAGCTACTGCATCATATTTCTTCTCCATTTTGAATAATTTGTCAAACATCCACTCTAAGGCATATCCTTTACCTCTTTTATCTTCTGAGAATCTTTCACAAACATTCACACCATACTCACCAGCTATTTGGGCCGTATTATCTGTACAGTTATCTGCAATAACAAATACATCATACAATTCTTTAGGATAATCAATCTGCAACATACTTTCTATAAGGCTACCAATAACAACTTCTTCATTATGTGCTGCAATTAATAACGCGAACTTATTTTTAGGTTCATAAACTTTTTTGTTCTTTTTTCTAAACAAACCAAAAAGCCCTAAAATCAAGTAATAGCATGTTATAGCAAATACAAAAATCTGAAAAACTGCTGTTATGGTAAAAATATAATTTCCCATTACATTCACTCCTAATTTTAATGAGAGGCTCTCATTAATTTATTTTTAAATATTTATGTCATACTATACCTATTTAATGATATTTCAATAGAAATAAAAAATCAACCCTATATTATTACGATAAAATTAATATTTTTCCATAATTTTAATTTTATTTTTAAAACCTCTTTATGAATATGTTTTCACTTAAAATATTAATTATAACATTTAAATTTTAGCAATTAATAAATTATCTTTTATATAATTTGCCGAGTAGTTAAAATATATAAAACAATGATTATTTATGTACGTAAATAAAAAAAACAAATAGTCTTATGCGCGAAAAAAGTTTAATGCATAATATCTTTCAATATTCATGCATTAAACTTGCTAAAAAACTACAATTCAAAGATATTTTTAAAAATATCCACCTCAACTGTCAACTTTTAATTCTCAATTGTCAGCTGACTAAACTATTCCTTGAGCCATCATAGCTTCTGCAACCTTCATGAATCCAGCAATATTAGCACCTGCTAATATATTTCCTTCTACTCCATATTCTTTTGCAGCATTCTTAGAATTGTGATAAATATTTTTCATGATTCCGTGAAGCTTTTCATCAACTTCTTCAAATGTCCATGATAATCTCATGCTATTTTGAGACATTTCAAGTGCTGAACAAGCAACTCCGCCTGCGTTTGCAGCTTTTGCTGGTCCAAAGAATACATTATTATCTTGGAATACTTTGATTGCTTCAAGAGTTGATGGCATGTTTGCACCTTCAGATACAACTTTAACTCCATTAGCAACTAAAATCTTAGCACTTTCTTCATCTATTTCACCTTGAGTTGCACATGGAAGTGCAATATCACACTTGATTGTCCAGATTCCTCTGCATCCTTCATGATATTCTGCTGTTGGTACAGCATCAACATATTCTTTAATTCTTCCTCTTCTTACTTCTTTGATTTCCTTAACTACATCTAGTTTAATTCCATCTTTATCATAGATATATCCGTTAGAATCACATAAAGCTACTACTTTAGCACCTAATTCCTGTGCCTTTTGTGTAGCATATATAGCAACATTACCTGAACCAGAAATTACAACAGTCTTATCCTTGAAGCTGTCCCCATTGTCATTAAGCATTTCTTCTGTGAAGTATACTAAACCATATCCTGTAGCTTCAGTTCTAGTTAAGCTTCCTCCGAAAGTTAACCCCTTACCTGTTAATACAGCTTGATCACTTAATGATCTTAATTTTTTGTAATATCCGTAAAGATATCCGATTTCTCTTCCACCAACACCGATATCACCCGCTGGAACGTCCATATTTCCACCAATGTATTTATATAATTCTGACATAAAGCTTTGACAGAATCTCATTATTTCATTGTCTGATTTACCCTTTGGATCAAAGTCAGAACCACCTTTACCTCCCCCAATTGGAAGTCCAGTTAAAGAGTTCTTAAAGATTTGTTCAAAACCTAAGAATTTAATTATGCTTAAATTAACTGATGGATGGAATCTTAAACCACCCTTGTAAGGTCCAATAGCACTGTTAAATTGGATTCTGAATCCTCTGTTAACATGAACCTTTCCTGCATCGTCTACCCAAGGAACTCTAAACATAAGTTGTCTTTCTGGTTCAACAATTCTTTCTAATAATCCTGCTTCTACAAATTCAGGATGCTTATCAAATACTGGTGTTAAAGAATTTAACACTTCTGTAACTGCATCTAAAAATTCCTTTTGACCAGGATTAACTTTTTCTACTTTTTCTAAAACACTTGAAACATATTCATTGCCCTTCATTTTTACATCTCCTTAAATACTTATTACCATATATTATGATACATTAAAACAGCGATAATTTCCATAATATTTTTTTACTTTATCAGCTTTTCTGTGAAATTGTTTTCATTTTACTTTTATTTATACGTTTTATAATTATTTCTGTAATAAAATGCGGTATTTTAAAAAATTTTATCAAAACATCATATTTATATTTTATATAATTTCTTATTTTTAATATCTACAAAGTAAACTATATTAAATATACATATATTTAAAACTACATAACTTCTTCTGTTACCTTTTGCAAGAATCTATTGCTCTTTCCATTTGCAAATCTATAAATAGGAAATAATGAAACAATACCTCCTACGGTTCCACATATTATGTCCATCATAGTATCTATCAAACTGTTATTCTGTGATGTAAATCCAAAAAGCCTGTCACCAGTAAACTCCCATATTTCCCAGCATCCAGCCAATGCCACACAAAATATGAATATGAATACAAGTAAAAATTTCGGGCTCAATTTTTTCATATATTCTTTTGTAAAGTGTGCATATATTATAAGACCTATAACCCCAATTATTATTCCTGATAAAAAATGGAGTATCTTATCATAGCATATTATCAATGAATAGAAATCAAAGACATTTCCAAGATACATAGCCATAAAAATAAAAAGTAATGAAGCAGTATATGATGCTTTAGACTTCTTTAAGAATGTCACTGTAAATAAAATCTTCATAATGAGTACAGCAGCTGCTGTAAGTATAATTCTAAATATCTTGCTTCCATTTTGAAAAACCATATTAAATATTAATGTTATTGCAAGTAAAGATAAAAAAATCACTGTAATCCAATTATCATAGGTAAACTTTCTTTTAGTATTCCTTTTTTCTGAACCTTCGCTCATTTTACATCCTTCTTTCACTATTCTGTTACAATTTATAATCCAAAATTGTGAATCACGTTTATTCATAGTATCTTTTATTTAAATCACTTTTCAGTAAACTATGAATTAAATCTGCATTTCGTAAATTTATATAGCAGCCCGCCTAATATTATCCCTCCTAAAAATCCCCCGATATGTGCTGCATTATCAATATTAATTACTATCAGCCCTATAACAAGATTTATTCCAATTGTTTTTACAAGTCCCATAGTATATTCCTTGTTTATATTCTTTCGTTCTATTAATGCAAATGCTAGAAGAGCTCCCATCAGCCCGAATATTCCTCCAGATGCACCAACTGATATGCTGTCAGGGTTGAAAATTACACTAAGTATGCTCGATGTAATACATGATACTAAATATATAAACATATATTTAAACTTTCCATAAATACGCTCTATCTGCGGTCCTATTATATAAAGCATATACATATTGCATGCTATATGAAGAAAACTTCCATGAAGAAATGCACATGTTATAAGCCTCCATACTTCACCAGCATAAATTAAAGGACTGTACTTAGCACCTAAGAAAATCAATACAAAATTATTTATTTTATTCTTCACTGAATCTGGTATTGAGTTTATTCCTATTCCCCAGGAAATAGCTGTATCATTCATATTTGAATAAACCATGTACATTGTTATAAGAAACATGATCACATTAATGCCTATAATAATTAACGTTGGAATCTTATGTTTTAAATATCTCTCACTAATTTCTTTTGGAGACATCCTTATTCTTTCGCCTATTTTCTGTATTATTACAGCTAATGGTCTGCATGACTGGTCAAAATACATTATATTATAATTTACCTTATGAACTATGATTTTATTCACGTTATAAAGATTGCTATTTATATAATTTTCATCACTTATAACAACAATATTTAATGAAAATGGTTTACCAATTGTTTTTAAGTATTCTGCTGCTTCTACTGCATTTATATTTTCATCTTTATCATCAGTTATGAGTACACAATATAAACCTCCATCTGTATCTCTTACTGCTACATATGCTTCCTTGGAAAAAAAGCTGCTGTAATATTGTTTCATATAAAATTTTTCATTCTCAATTAAATATTTATATAAACTATTTGAAAAATTATTCATGATTTCACCTTCTTTAGTTATAACTTATTATTATAAACTATTTTTATTTGTTTTATCTCCCATGCACCCATAATTTATTAATAGAACAAAGTGACTCTACACGATTAATTAAGAGTTAACAGTTTTAGTTAAAAACCATAGTCTTTCTCCATCTTAATTTTTAAAGATCTTCTTATAAAATTAATCCTTAATAGTTAGTTTATATTAAGGAATACCCATAAACGGCATTAATTATTAACTCCCAACTATAAGACTTCTTAATTTATTAAAATAACTCTATTTAAAAGTCATACAAACTTTATACTTTTCTATACATAAATAAAAGGTACAATGATAGCGTATAAATCACTTCATATAATTTCTATTTATACACTATATTGTACCATGCCTGTATACATAATAATTATTAAATTTTACTTAACATCTATCATATCCAATAATTCATTAAATCTCTTGATTGTAGCCTCAATTGGCTTAGGAGTAGTCATATCAACTCCTGCATTCTTTAATATATTTATTGGATAGTCACTTCCCCCTGCTTTTAAGAAGCCTTTATATTTTTCAACAGCATCTTCTTTTCCTTCTAAGATTGAATTTGCAAAAGCTGAAGCTGCTGCATATCCTGTAGCATACTGATATACATAGAAATCTGAATAGAAGTGAGGTATTCTTGACCATTCAACATCTATTTCCTTATCAACTACCATTTCACTTCCAAAGTATTTTACATTTAAGTCATGCCATGCCTTGTTATAATCTTCTGCAGTTAGAGGAATACCCTTCTCTAAAGTTTCATGTGTATATAACTCAAATTCTGCAAACATTAGTTGTCTGAAAACAGTAGTCCTTATCTGTTCTAATTCTTGATTAATTAAGAATAATTTCTTCTTTTCATCAGTTTCTTTATTAATTAAATAATGTATTAATAAAGATTCGTTTGTTGTTGATGCTACTTCTGCACAGAATAAAGTATATCCTGCATAATAATATGGCTGTTCTTTTCTAGAGTAATATGAATGAATTGAATGACCCATTTCATGTGCTAATGTTGATACATCTTCCATTTCATTATTATAATTTAATAACACGTATGGCATTGTATCATATCCACCCCATGAATATGCTCCGCCTTTTTTACCTTTATTTTCGTATATATCTATCCATCCATCATTAATTCCACTCTTGAAGATATTTAAATATTCTTCTCCTAATGGTTTTAATGCATCTAAAACTATGTCAACTCCATCATTAAACTCTACCTTTTCCTTTGGAGTTTCAATAACAGGGACATAAAGATCATACATGTGGATTTCATCTAATCCTAATAACTTCTTCTTTATTGCAACATATCTGTGAAGGCACTCTATGTTTTCATCCATTACCTTCACTGCATTTTTGTAAACTTCTAAAGGAATATTATTTGGTTTTAATGATGCATCAAGAGCACTTTCATACTTTCGCACTCTGCTCATAAAGTTAAAGTTCTTTATTGAACATGTTAATGATGTAGCTAAAGTATTCTTAAACTTATCATATTCGCCAAACAATTTTTCAAATGCTGCTTTTCTTACACTTCTATCCTTGCTTCTTATAAATGAAGAATAATTTCCTTCTGTTAGTTCTACTTCTTTTCCGTCTTCATTCTTTATCTTTCCAAAAGTCATATCAGCATTAGTTAAAATATTGTGTATTGCTGATGGTGCATCAAGACAGTCTGAAGCAGATGCAAGAAGCTCCTCCATTT
>JAEWQX010000016.1 GCA_023399035.1 Bacillota bacterium
CTGAATAAATTTGGAGGTAAAAAATGTCAAAGTACAGTACTAAAATCGATGAAAAATGGCAAAAAATTTGGGAAGAAAATGAAACTTACAAATTTAATCCTGAAAATCTTGATAAGAAACTTTACACATTAGAAATGTTCTCTTATCCATCAGGTGCACAATTACATGCTGGGCACTGGTTCAACTATGGTCCAACAGATTCATGGGCAAGATTTAAGAGAATGCAGGGATACAATGTATTCCAGCCAATGGGAGTTGATGCTTTTGGTTTACCAGCAGAAAACTACGCAATAAAAACTGGTATTCATCCACATGATTCTACATTAAAAAATATTGAAACTATGGAAAAGCAATTAAAATCTATGGGTGCTATGTTCAATTGGGAAAATGAAGTCGTTACTTGTCTTCCTGATTACTACAAATGGACTCAATGGCTATTCTTAAAATTATATGAAAAAGGTTTAGCATACAGAAAGAAAGCTCCTGTTAACTGGTGTCCTTCTTGTAACACTGTTCTAGCTAATGAACAAGTAGTTGATGGTGAATGTGAAAGATGTGGATCAATAGTTACTAAAAAGGATCTTACTCAATGGTTCTTTAAAATAACTGATTATGCTGATGAATTGCTTGATATGATCGATGATTTAGACTGGCCAGAAAAGACTAAAGCAATGCAGAAGCACTGGATTGGAAGATCTTATGGTGCTCAAGTTACATTCAAAGTTAAGGATTCTGACTTACAATTCGATGTATTCACTACAAGAGTAGATACATTAAATGGTGTAACTTATGTTGTTTTAGCTCCTGAAAATAAATTAGTTGATCAACTTACAACTCCTGAAAATAAGGAAGCCGTTGAAAAATATAAAGAAGAAGCTGCAAAACAGTCTGATATCGAAAGACAATCTTCTTCAAAAGAAAAGACTGGTGTATTCACTGGTTCATATGCTATAAACCCAATCAACGGCAAGGTAGTTCCAATCTGGACTGCTGATTATGTATTAGCTACATACGGTACAGGATGCGTTATGGCTGTTCCTGCACATGATGAAAGAGACTTTGCTTTTGCATCTAAGTTCAACTTACCAATCGAAAGAGTTATAACAGATAAGGCTGGAAATGAACCTGAACTTCCATTCTGTGAACATGGAATACTTGTTAACTCTGGTAAATTTGATGGATTAACAACTGATGAAGCTAAAAAAGCAATCGTTGAAGAATTAGAAAAAGATAAGCTTGGTGCTATGAAAGTTAACTTCAGATTAAGAGACTGGCTTGTATCTAGACAAAGATACTGGGGAGCTCCAATTCCAGTAATCTACTGTGATGATTGTGGAATAGTTCCAGTACCTGAAAAGGATCTTCCAGTTAAACTTCCATATAATGTTGAATTCACTCCAGATGGTAAGTCACCACTGGCTAAATGTGAAGAATTCATAAACACAACTTGCCCTTGCTGTGGAAAGCCAGCTAAGAGAGAAGCAGATACATTAGATACATTTGTATGTTCTTCTTGGTACTACTTAAGATACCCAGATAACAAAAATACAGATGCACCATTTGATCCTGAATTAATCAATAAGATCCTTCCAGTTGATAAATACGTTGGTGGGCCAGAACATGCATGTATGCACTTATTATATGCAAGATTTATAACTAAAGCTTTAAGAGACATGGGATACTTAAAATTCGATGAACCATTCAAGAGCTTAACTCACCAAGGATTAATCTTAGGACCAGATGGATTAAAGATGAGTAAGTCAAAGGGTAACACTATTTCTCCTGATGATTACATCAAAGAATATGGTGCTGACGTATTCAGAATGTACTTAATGTTTGGATTTGCCTACACTGAAGGTGGAGCTTGGAGTGATGATGGAATCAAGTCTGTTTCTAAGTTCGTTGAAAGAATCGAAAGAATCTTAGACTCATGCAGAGAAGTCATAGGTTCTTCTGAAAACACTAAGACTACTATAGATTCAGCTGAAAAGGAATTAAACTTCTGGAAGCATACTGCTATCAAGGGTGTAACTGAAGATACAGATAAGATGCAGTTCAATACAGCAATTGCAAGACTTATGGAGCTTACAAATGCCCTTAACAAATACCTTCAAGAAGGTGTTAAAAATCCAGCATTCTTAAAGGAAACTATAACTGATTACATCAAATTATTAGCACCATTTGCACCTCACTTTGCTGAAGAAGAATGGAGTCAATTAGGTAATACTTCAAGCGTATTCAATGAAAGATTACCAGAATTTGATCCATCTGCTTTAATCAAAGATGAAGTTGAAATAGCTATTCAAGTTAATGGTAAAATCAAGACTAAGATGATGATAGCTTCAAACTTAGATGAAGAAGGAATCAAAGCTGCTGCTCTTGAAGATGAAACAATCAAAGAAAATACTGCTGGAAAGAACATCGTAAAAGTAATTGTTATTAAAGGCAGACTTGTTAATATAGTTGTTAAATAATATCATATTATTAATAGTAAAAGGATATGGCAGATGCCATATCCTTTTTTTAATTGATTTCTTGCTATGTTAAGTAATAATTATAACCTGGTCTAATTAGCTTTATCAGCTTCCTGCACTTTCATATGATTTTATTCCTAGTGTCCATATTTTGTAGGCCGCTGTTATGGATATGAGTGAAACTGCTATAGTAATCAGTATACCCATTGTAAATGATTCTTTTCCTAAAAAATAAGCAGCTGGATAATATCCTGTAAAAGCAAATGGTATTATACCTACCAATATAAATTTTATTACCTTTGGGTATATCCCTACTGGATATTTTGCAAAAGAACTTATCTGATAAGTCATGAATAAATATGAAAAAGAGGATTTTGTCCAAAATGCTATTGATGTTACTGCAAGCTTTACTGATGTATATATAATAGTAGAAAACATTATTACCACAACTAAAGTAATTAATTTTTTTATTCCTAAATGCAAATTTAATTTTATTGAAGAATAAACTGTAAGCATCACTCCGATTATTATTTCACCAAGCCCATCAGGCTGCACACTTTCTGAAATAACCTGAAATAATGGATTGAGAGGCCTTAAAAGATATCTGTCAAATTCACCTTCAACAATTGTCTTCCATGAAAAAATCCACAAATAATCAGTAAATACATGATCTATCCCCCTAGGTATCTGTGCCATTCCATAAATAAATAATATCTCATAAAATCCCCATCCATCTAAGGATGGAATTGAATTGAATATAAGCTGTATAAATATTATCCCTGTACACTGTACTAGAAGAAAACCTGCAAGACCAAGTACAAAACTTGCTCTATATTCTATAAGAACCTTAACATACTGCTGAAAAAATTTCTTATATAATTTAATATATCTCATCATAATATCAGCCTCCTAATATAGTTAAGTTCTTTACCAATGCTTTATACATCATTTTTCCGATGAACATCATAGCAATTACCCAGAAAACCTGTCTTCCAAGAGCTATGCATATTTCATACGAACTGAACTTATTTTCAAAAATCATACAAGGTGTATATATTATTGATTTAAAAGGAAAAAAGTCAAAAATTTTCTGTACTATTTCAGAAAAGAAAGTTATTGGTATAAGAGCTCCAGAAAAAAGTGCTGTAACAGCCTCCATTATCTGATTCACTCCCCACATATTTGTTATCTTGAATGTCAGAAGCCCCATTGAGTAACTATAATAAAAATTTATAAAATACGATAATATTACACTTACAAAATACATAATTAAATTAGTCAGCTTTATACCACTTCCTGTTTTTATAGATATAATTACAACTGCTGAAAATCCTATTATAAAAACTAAAACAAATCCATAAAGCATGCTCCCAAATCCTTCAAAAAGCATTCTCTTCTCATAACTTATTGGTTTAATAAGATTTGATGCTATTGAACCATTCCTTACTTCTCTCGATATAGTATTGCTTACTTCTGTTGCTATAAGTCCTTGAGTCAAAAATGAAAGTAGCACATAAATTATCATATCATTTGTTAAATTACGCACTTTAATCAAAAGTATCCCCCCTATACTGTCAATTAGATTAAACATATATTTACCCTATAATCTAAAATATACAATTAAAACTGCTCTACAATACATAACTAACATATTTAAGTAAGCAGTCTAAATTTTCCGTTAAAATATTCCACTAAATTATATTAATTTCAATATAGGTTCCAGTTAACTCACTTTTACTTTTTTTGTAATTCTTTTTAGATAATTTGTGATTTACTCCTATAAAAAAACCGCCAGACTACAATCTGACAGTTTCATAAAACACTTATTTATTTTTCGAAATCCTTATACATTAAACTTGGCTGTATTCCAGTGTTATTTTGATATTTTCCACTATTATACAAATCATATTCACCATGAATGTCATGATAATAAATCTGACATATATCAACATTTGGATATATCCTTATTGGCTGTACACAGAATATTTCAAGAGTCCAATATCCTGCAAATCCTATATCCCCAAATCCTGCCGTAACGTGTATGAACAATCCTAGCCTTCCTGTAGATGAACGTCCCTCAAGCATTGGTACAAATTTTTCTGTCTTGGTAAATTCATTTGTTCTTCCTAAGTAAAGTTTTCCTGGCTCTAATAGTAATCCTTCTTCTGGAATTACAATTTTCTTAGTTGGATTTGGAGTCTTCATATCAAGTACATCATTTTCATAAACTAATAACTCATTGAATAATGAAAGATTATAACTGTTTGGATTGATTCTCTTTTCATCAAATGGCTCTATTACTATATCTTTTCCTATGTTTTTTAATATTTCTTTTCCTGATAATATCATTTTCTTCATTCCTTACATGTCTGAATTTAATATTTCTTTAAACTCAGATAATATTTTTGTAACCTTTTTTTCACCCAAAGGCTTATATCTATCTATATATCCCGACGACTGAAGCTCTGTATATAGATTTTTGCACATACTCACCCAGTTTTCAGGTACATATACCCATAATATATCTTCATATCTGCAGCTGAGCATAAAATGTTCCATGCCCCAGAAAGAATATTCTTCAATCTCATGCAGCTTATTAAATTTTTTATAATCACGTACTACTTTTAAAGACAGAGAGTATCCATATATGTCTACATAAAAGAAATCAAATCTCTCTCTTTCTGCTTTAAATGCATCACCGCAGAGTATCTTTATCTTATCATTTTCACCAAAATTCTCTTTATATAAATCTATTACATCCTGGCTAACTTCATAAACAATAACTTCACTGACATCATTTTTCTTTGATATTTCTTGAGCGACATAACCAAGACCAAGACCTACTATTCCAACTTTTCCTCTAGCATAACATATAGTTTCGTAAGAACTCTCAATTTCTCTCGGATCAAGCCTCATTACACATTTATCTTCTTTTGACAGCTCAATTATGTCTATATCATATTCTTTAGTATTTTTATACATATATCCATGTAAATCTTTTTTCTTAAATATTTTTCTATCTATTTTATATAAACCCTTAGACCCATTTTTTATAGCATTATTATATTCTTCTAACACCTCAAGAATATATTCTTTGTTATATGGTTTCATAAAAAAATCCTTTCTTATAATATTTAAAATTCTTATTAATTATATAAATGTTACAATAATAAATTCAGATATTTCAAAATCCTTCAAAAATTTTAATTAACTGTTTATTCTTAGCACTTAACTGCTAACTGAACAAATATATCCTATTAATAAGAAATTATATCATATATGCATTACCTTTTTTTGTTATATGTAGTACAAAGATAATTGTAATTTAATAGTTTATTTTATCTTTTTATTTTGCATTTTATATGCTATACTAATTTTACGATGGCTTTTGTCATCAAACTTTATTAAAAGTAGGTGTTAATTATGAAAAACATTACTATAAGCGAAGAAGCTTACAATGAATTCAAAGCATTTTTAGAAGAAAATAACATAACTGATTTTAATATTAGAATAAATTTTGCTGGCTTTGCCTGCAGTGGACCAATGTTTAATATCTCAATTTCACAAGCAACAGATGCTGATGAAGTTGAAAAAATAAATGATATCTCATTCATATATGAAAAAACATTAATCGACCAATTTGGTGGATTTATCATACTTTCATCAGAAGAAAATGAAGGTAACGGATTAAGCTTAAAACCTGTAATCCAGCCAGAAGGCGGATGCGGTGGTTCTTGCAGCGGATGCCACTAATCCACGTTAACTTTTAAAAGTTAGCAATTAACAGTTATGGTCATACATAAAAATATTTTTATGTATGACTTTTTCTTCTATTAGATCTAATTTAATTCTTTTATCATTATTAAAAAATCTATGTGTCTATATCAACTGTAAGCTGGTCTTCAGCTTCTATATTCCAATTAACATCAATATAATCATTACTTATATGGTGAATTCCATTCAGCATATCAATCCAGTAATGTTTTTTTATAACTCTCTTTTCCTTGCTTTCTCCAGTATATCCATTTAGCATATTGTTATTGAATTCGTTAAAATACTCATATATCCTTACGGACATATCCTCCATTTCTCTGAAACACTCTAAATCCTTATCCTCTAAAACAAGCCTACTCTGTTCATTTTTCATTTCTTTGCTTAGAGTTGATAGCATATACTCTTTTATTTTTCCATGAATATCATTTTCTATTACCTTATTTGATTCTATATTTTTTGAAAAAATCCATACTGAACGCTGAGTATAATCAGCATACTGCTGCCATAGCTTTATTATGTTAGATGCAATAACATCATAGTTCTTATATAATTTTAATATCTCATCGTTTCTTATGCTTCCGCTATCTATACTTGTATTCAGTATATCCATTATGCTTTCGTTTCTTTGTCTTATTTCTTCTATTTCCACATAAGATTCCTGACCAATATTATATTTATATCCATATATTTTACATGCAGAATATATATTAAATGCTATGCTTATAAATAATATTACAGCAGATATTGCAATACAATCTTTACTTTTAATGTTTATTTTCAAATATATCAAAGCCTTTCTTTTAATATTGCTGCTATCTAATTTTGAGTATCCATAAAGAGAATGTGCTATATTGCATATAAATTGCATCATATAAATCATTGTTTATTTTATCATATGTTAATGTGTTTGCCTATCTTATCTCGCCCAATCATGAATAACTTCATTGACCATTTGAAGTCCTATATTGCCTTCAAGCTTTTCCTGCTTTTCTCTATGTATCCTTTTTATTTCACCATAAGGCTCTTTTAGAGATAATTCTTCATCACCGCATATTACCCATAATGTCTTCTTGTTAAAAGGTTTTATTTCCAGCTCCTTCTCACCAACACCATCTGTGAAATAAACTAATATACAGTTTTTCATATTGTTATCTCTTATATATTTAAATACTGGTGAAAATAAAGTAGATCCATTATCCTTACATCTTTTTTCAATATCCTTTTCACTTCTAAGCTTATATACTTTTCTTATTTCATTATCACATTCAATAACTGTAACCTTATTCTTATATACATTAGTTATACCTAATATTTCAATCAATATTTTTTTCATCTCATCATCTTTCATACTTGCACTTATATCTACTGCTACTACAACATCTGCTTCATTTTTAGGAAGACATCCCCTAAGGTCTAAACGTTCAGGCTGCCTTCTATTTCTCCGAACTATAGTCTTTTTATATCCTGATTTAACCTCTGGTATTGAATTCTTTAAAACACATTCCCATGATATTTCTGGCTTTTCATCATATTTAAGAATAATCTTCTGTAATCCTTCTGGAGTGTTTTTATCATATGAACTTATTGCAGTCTTTTTTGTTAATGAACTTATATTTTCTTCATCTATATCAATTTCATCCCATATTTCATGAGCTTTATTCATATCTAAATCATAAGCTTCATCATTATCATCGTTAATATTGCTCTTGTTAATTCTCAACTTAATAGCCTTATATATCTCTTCTGCATACTCTTCAACACTCCTGTTTTCACGAAGAGATATATTATGTTCCATATTTATTGATTCAAGTTTTCTGCTGTATCCTGGCAGATCCTTTATATATTGATTTATAGAAATATCTAAGGCTGCTCCTACGGCCTCCTTGCTGAATCTGTTCTTTAACTGTCTTTCTCTCTCAAAATGAAGGTTCATTATATGATATATTTCATGCTTCAATAATGCAGCCATTTCTTTTTTAGTACAGTTAAGAAAGAAGATAGGATTAAAATACATATTGAAGCCATCACGCTTAGGAATAGTTGCAATTGGTACTCTTATATCAAATCTTATTTCACGCTTTACCCTTAACATAAAATGTCCAAAAAACGCATCCTGACCTTGAAGAAGAAATAGTATTACTTTTTCAACAAGATCAAAAAAACTTCTTTTAAAGAAGTCTCCACATTTATTTTTTTCATCTATAAAATAAATCTCTTTTAAGAGCTCTTCTCTTTCTTCATTAAAATCCATAAAAACTCCTTTTCTTAAGCTAAATATCTTATTAACCAATAACAATATTAATTCATAAATGCTTTCTATACATGTATATTTTAGTAGTCTCTTTGAGATTTCATACTTTAACTTTAACTTCTCAACTATCAACTAGATAATTATTTGAATACATTAAAAAATGCTTCTAAAAATCTATCATTATCTAATAGTTTTTCATAAATGCTGTCTTTATAATCTCTTTTGATTTCTTTCATTATACCTAATCTTAAGTCCCTTGGGTATAAATCAAGAACTTCTGAAAATAAGTTTAAGTTTCTTTCACTGTAATTATCCTTAAGATAATTAACTGCATTCTTTATTAGTATATATAATCTAGAATGATTTTCTTTCTGTATCTTTTCCTTTAATTCAAAATCAAGAATATCATTTTCAAATATCTCCTCAGCCTTTATTAGAGGATTTTTTAGATTCATAAGGAAGCTGCTGAAATCATTAGTAATATCTGCTCCTACATTTCCCTTTACTACATTCAATAATGTTTCAATTGAATATCTTTCTTTATTTTTCATATAAATATCATATGCTTTTGATACTCTCTCCCAGCTTCTTGGTGTGGCTTTTATTGTATCACTGCTGTCAGGAGTGTGCAGATATTCTGGAAAAGCTGAAAGAAATTCTATTATATGTTCATTTATATTTCCTTCACTGCTCATCCCCCATTTAATCCATTCTTTAATATCAGAATCAAGCTGTATCCATACAAACCTATCTTCCTGTGCTGGATCTAAATCAACAACTTCGTACTGGCTATTATAAAAACCATCATTTCTGCTTGAAGGATTCATTGCTGCAATTACTTTTACCCTATTACTTAATATATATCCATTTATTTCTCTATTTAATATTAAGTTCATAAGCTCCTGAGCAACTGAGTGATCGCATCTGTTTAATTCATCAATGAATAATATAACTTCTGTATTTTCATTTTCATTTAAAACTCTATCTATTTCAACAAGCTTATGATGTGTTGCATAAACTGTAGTCTTATTGTCAACTATAGGGAGTCCTCCAATTTCACCCTCCTTTAGAAGATTGGCATCAATAGTAACGAGATAATATGACTTCTCTTTTGCTATGCGCTTTACAAGGGATGTCTTACCTATACCGCTTTCTCCAATTATCAATGGTACTTCATTCGATTCAAGCACTAAGCTTACAGCATTTAAACAATCACTATAATTCATTTGTTTCACTCTCCTTATCTTATACTGATAACTTATAATCAACTAAATATTTTTTTGCATTCTTGCTTCCATATTCTCTTATAAAGTTGATCTTATCCATTTCAAGTATTTCAAGTTCTAAGAAATCTTTTATATAATCCCTGCTTATCTCTTCTTTCCTAACCATTTCAATAAGAACTTCTACAACTAAGTCCACATCGATACTTTCATATATATACTTAACAACATTTATGTTAGCCTTTATGAAAAGCTTTATTTCATCCAAATCATAGCTCGCCATATAGTTTATAGCTTCACCATTTTCCTTTATGGCTTCAATCTTTGCCTTTAATGTAGGATTCTTTATGAACTTTATTGCAGCATAGTATGTCTCTATAGCTTTAATCTGGACATCTTCACTCGGATTTTCTATATATTTTATAGAATCATAATCTCTGCTTACGGCAATAAGCTGTAACTTTTCACTTGGATTTTCTACAAACTGTATTGCCCATCCCTTGCTTTTTACAGCTTCTTCAATTACTCTATCACTCTTTAATTGTATATACTCTAATGAATTCCATGCACTTTTAACACACATTACAGCAACTTCTTCATCAATGCTTTCAATATATTTTGCGGCCAAAGGAGTTTTCTTTATTGATTCTATCTGAAGCTCCCTGTCTGGATTTTCTATATATCTTATATTTGTTCCATTATTTCTTATAATAAATAATTTAAATGTATTATCAGGATCATCTATTTCCCTTATATATTCAGGATTATTTCTCAATTTTAGTAGTATTTCATCATTATTCATCTAAATGCCCTCCTTTTTATTAAACTTAGTTTACTGCATAATAATTTCTCTAAGCAAACTTAATCAGTTGAAAATGGAAAGTTGATAATTGATAGTTATGGTTGATATTCCACTGGAATATTCTTATCTATATTTTATTCTTAAAACAATATTTTGTCAGCTAATAATTTATACTTATAAATATTAACTATCAGCTATTAACTATCAACTAAATAAAGCTATGTTCAAGTAACCTCAAACATAGCTTTTATTAATCCTTATATTTTTCAATTTCTCTCTTAACAGAAAACAGCAGGCTGTTAAGCTCCCAGACTTCGCCTTCTTCAATAAGCTTATTAAGTGTCTTTTCATATCTTGATGCTTCTGCATTCTTGCCTAGTGACATCAATGTTAAAAGTGCATTCATAATACTTGTAATTAAATGTGATTTAACTTCAAATAACTTCTGTGCATCTTTAATTTCATCTTTTATCTCAAGCATTTCTTCATCTAATCTGAATGCTGCATCTGCTGAACATTTAAGCTTTTCCTTCAACTTTTCAGGTATATGCTGCTTATATTTATAGTTCAGTGAATGTTCTATTGTCGCCCAGAAATTCATAGCCAGTGTTCTTATCTGAAACTCTGCTAAAATCTCTACTGGACCTTCTGCCATATTAACAGGATATTTAATTATCATATGATAACTTCTATATCCGCTCTCCTTAACATTTCTCACATAATCCTTTTCATAGAGAATCTGCATATCCTTACGGCCTCTTAAAAGCTCAACCACTGTATCTATATCATCAACAAACTGACACATTATTCTTATTCCTGCGATATCTTCTAATTCGTATCTTATTCTATCTATAGGTATACCAAACTTATTTGCTTTTTCAAGCATGCTTGAAACTTCCTTTACTCTCCCGGTTACAAACTCTATAGGTGAGTATTCATTTTTTCTTCTATATTCTTTTCTAATTGATCTTAATTTAACCTTTAACTCATCAACTGCTTGTTCATAAGGCATCAAAAAATTCTTCCAGTCATTTATAGCCATTGATATCACCCTTTTTATCATATCATTCGTTACTATTATAACAAAAAGTTTAAATTATGTATAATAATTAATCAAAATATCACTGTATTTTTTTATAGTATATATAATATTATTCAGCCGATTCATATTAAGCAATATGTACTATAAATCAAGATTTTATATGCATAATCTTTAAATGTTCATTTAAGATAAAACTAAAATAAATGAAAAATCCGTAGAAAATATTGATGGATTATATATTTTACTCTACTCATTTTTTAACCTTAGTCTTATTTTTTAAAATAAGACTAAACTATATACTAAAGCTAAACTAATAACTTAGTTTATAATATATTATTTATTATATTGTGATATAATAAATAATATATTGATTATATTGAGGTAACTATATGATGATCGATGATATACGTAATTATTTATTTGATAAGACAGTGACTTGCCCAGTATGTGGTTCTAAATTTAAAACAACATGCGTTAAATCAAAGTCACCTAGAATTGACTCTAAAGATTCAGATTTCTTTATAAGATACAGCCCTAAAGTTAATCCTTATTTTTATGATGTCTGGTTATGCAATTCATGTGGTTATGCTGCGCTGAAATCTGACTTTGAAAATCTAAGAACCTTTAGAAAAGAACTTGTCAGGAGCAATGTAACACCTAAATGGACACCTAGAGAATACCCAAGAATACTAGATGAGAAAAATGCTATTGAGCGCTATAAATTAGCTCTTTTAAATGCAATGCTCACTTCAAGTCCTGATAGCACAAAAGCAATCATTTCACTAAAGATAGCTTGGATGTTTAGGCTTCTTGATGATAAAAAGTTTGAATCATCTTTTATTGGACAAGCAGTTGAAGGCTTCAGGGGTGCATATCAAAATGAACCTTTTCCAATATACGGTCTTCAGAGGGATTCCTTATCATATCTTCTTGGAGAACTGAACAGGAGACTTGGAAATAATGAAGAAGCTTTATTATGGTTTTCAAAAACTATAGTTAATACTAATTCTTCACACAGAGTAAAGGAACTAGCCAGAGCAGGTAAAGATTTAATTAAAAATGAATAAAAATTTATTATTACGATTTAGATAGGAGGAATATTTAATGAACTTTTTTAAGAATAAAAAATCGAAAGACTCTCCAACCGAGGAATATTACGTAAAAACTGGAATTAAAAATGAATCTATAGTAAATGTAGAAAATTCAGAATCTAATACTAATACTAGAATAAATGAATTAAAAATCAAAACTGATGATATAAATAATTCATTGAGAACTCTATCAGATTCTGTTTCATTATTAACAAATTCCAAGGATGATTATAGCAGTGAAATCGTTCATACTAAAGATATATTATCTGGCTTTAGTTCAAATATGGAGAATTTAGCTGAAAATATAACTAATGTTCACATCAAGGTCTTAGATACAGACAAAGTTGCTGACTCAGGATTGAATGTAATTGACAGTCTTGAAAGTTCTCTAAATGAACTTGAAAGTTCATTTACTGTTTCAAATTCTACTGTAAACTCATTAGTTTCAAAATTGGAATCTGTAAATACGATTACAGACTCTATAAGTCAGATTGCAAATCAAACAAACCTTTTATCTTTAAATGCAGCAATTGAAGCTGCAAGAGCAGGGGAAGCAGGCAAGGGATTTTCTGTTGTAGCCGGAGAGGTAAAACGTCTTGCTGAAAATTCTGAAGCTGCTGTAAAGAGTATAACTAAAATACTTGATGAAATACGTTCTGATATTTTAAGTGCCTCTCAAGCTATGGAAAGTGGTAATTCTGCTTTAAAAGTGCAGCATGATTCTTTATATGAAGCAAAAGATAACTTTTCAAATATAAAATCTTCAATTGAAGATGCTGCTGAAGAAATAAATACCTGTATAACAAATCTTACTACTGCTTATGAAGCTAAAGATACTGTTGTTTCATGTGTTGAAAATTTAGAAAAGAATTATGCTGAACATGAATCTATTGCAAATGAAGTAGCTTCTACAATTGATTCAAAATGTAATGAAATTAAGAATATCTCAAAAGAAATATCTGAAATATAACATAATAAGAAGATCGCATAATATTTAACTCTCAATGCGATCTTAATTTGTTTTTATTAAATTTTTCATTTATAAATCTTAGAATATAATGATATTTTTTATCATTATAACCTTAAATACTTTTATAAAATCCTCTTAGGATTGAAGTCTAGATAATCCGCAGATGTTAGCATATACTCAACACCATCCCATACCCCATTTAATAATTTTCCCTGAAGTACAGGCCCATGAAGATGACCATATATAACTTTTTCTACACCGTATTCCTCTATTATATTAACAATATCAGATTTTTGAAATTTTTCGTTTGTAGGAGGATAATGGAGCATTACTATTATTTTTTCGAATCCCTGCTTCTTTGCTGCATCCAATGATAATTTAAGTCTTATGATTTCTCTCTTATATATCTTTTCATCTTTTGCTGTAAACTTATCACTTCCTGGACATATCCATCCTCTTGTTCCACAGATAGCATAGTCTTCATAAATATAAAAATTATTTTGAAGGAATTTTGTATTTTCATATAAAGCATTAAGCTTTGAAATACTGTTCCACCAATAATCATGGTTTCCCTTGCTTATTATCTTTTTTCCTGGAAGTTCATCAATCCAGTCTAAATCGTATTTACTATCTTCTTCCTTTAAAGACCATGAAATGTCACCTGCTATAAGCACCATATCATCATCTGTTATCTTTTCAAGCCAGTTTTCTTTAATTTTCTGACAGTGATTTTTCCATTTATCTCCGAATATATCCATAGGTTTTTCAACATTAAATCCTAAGTGTAAATCTGAAATAGTATAAAGTGCCATTAATTTTCACCTTTCCATTTATCTTATGTAGATTTTAAGTATACTTCTTAAAATCTAATTTTAACATAATTAAATCATTAAATTAATATTAATAAATAATAAAACATGCTCTCTTTATATATAATATTTACTATCTATTCTATAAAGCATATTTTCTACACTTGCTCGGCTCAGATTCGAAGATTATGAAGCATATTCATTAATATATATCTATTATTAAAAATAACTGATTACTATCTCTTCTTATCTAAATCTGTAACAAATGCTATTACATGTGCTACTGCTTCATATAGTTCTTCTGGTATGTCGCTGCCTACATCAACATTACACAATAAGTCTGTAAGTTCTTTATTATAAACTATAGGCACCTCGTTTTCCTGTGCCTTTTCTATTATCTTATCTGCAATATGCCCCATTCCTGCTGCTGCTACAATTGGAGCATCACTATTGAACTCATATTTTAATGCAGCTGCTTTTTTCCTCTGACTCATTTTTACACTCCTTACTCCACAAATTCATTTCATACAAACTTTATTCTTAAGGTCAATTACTAAACCTTGGTGTCTATTGCTGATATGGTAACATCATTAAAGAATCCCCTTACACTTACAATATCTGCTGGATGATCTTTCGCATCAACCTTAACATTGACATATAGACCTAAAGTTGCAAGGCCATCAGTAAGTTCCTTTTTGTGATTATCTAGAACTATAGTATATTTATTATCACATTTTAAATTTACGTCTATTTTATTTTCTCTCATAGTTAAATATCCATGAATTTCACCAAGATTAGCAGTCTTTATGGATAGTACCATTTTAGCATTAGTAGTATCTATCTTCTTACCTTCTTTTCTGTTATCTTTAATTATAAGCTTACATGGATATTTATTCATTTGTGATGATATATCAAAATTAAGACAGTAATACTCATTGCTCATTGAATTAAATACTTTTATATCATTTATATTTTCTTTTATTAAGTTTGTTATCTTTCCTGAAACCGAATTCTGTGCTGATGTATGACTCAGTAAATCTTTTACAATATCCTTGACATTATCGATTTTTGACTTTATTTCATTTTTTATACCATCCACTTCATTTTCTGGCCTTGAAATATTGCTTGTAAAATTATTGATAAATGATTTATTATTTTCAGCTTTCTTAGGTACTGCAAATGAATTCTCACCAATAGTCCATGATGAAGTATGTGTGTCAGTCTTTAATGAATTTGTCTGTACTGCTTCTTTAGTCAGTATTTTTCCTGTATTATCTCTATCCTGTACTATCTCTGTTATTTTCTTGAATTCTGTATCAGTAAGCTTTACTTCTCGTCCCTCTGCCTTGCTTAATATATCTTCCACTTTTGATTTATTAAGTGATTCTATAAGACTTGAAGCTTGAGTTTTAGGAGCATTTTCTTCCAGCAGTTTATCTCCTACAACATCCTTTATTGTATTTGCAATATCTTTATCACTTAATTTTTCTAAGATGGATTTATCTAAAATAGTTTCATTCTGTATTTTTGTATTTTCTGTTTCTCCTGTATTCTCACCAGCTAATGTCTTCAAAATATCAAGTACATTTATCTTATTATTTGATGGATCATGTTCTGCATAAACCTTTGAAAATACTGCATTATTCACTATATTATTATCTTTTTTTTCTTGAACACTTTCCTGTTTATTTATATTATTTATGACTATATCCTTTGAATTAAGCTTTATATCAGATTCATCAAGCTTTTCTTTAATCGATAATATTATCTTTTCTATTGAAGAATCTCCTTTAAAAAGCTTGTTGAAGCTTTCTATATTTTCCTTGGTCATATCAATATTATTTTCAAGGAATATCAGTATATCATCTTCACTCATATTTTTAAACTCACTTATAAATTTAGTGAGTATTTCCTTCATAGTCTTGCCCTGCTCACTATCTAGCTCTACCCCTTTACTTACTATATACTTTTCAATAAAAGCATTAAGTTCATCCGAATCACTGTTTATCTTTTCCCTAAATTGAAGAAGTGTCTTAATTTCATTTATATTTTCTTTTGATAACGAAAAATTATGCTTGACCATCTTTTTAAGAAGTTCCACATCTTCCTTAGACAAACCTTCCTTTTCTACAACTTCCTGAAAATTCTCATCCCCATCTTCTACATCGTCTTTTGAATTTCCATCCTGTACTACTTTTAACTTTAATTTTCCATTTTCAAATCCTTCTACTTGAAACTTAACAAGCTTAATATCATCTAAATTTACTTTTCCATCTACTTCAGCAATAAACTGCCATCCATCTGCAAGTTTTATCGTAACATCTTTTCCATCACCTTTATCAATAATTCTTCCAGTGAACCTTTCACCTACTTCAAATGTCAACTTACTAGAAACTTTTCTAGTATTCATATTATATCCATTATTTATATTCCAAATTCCTGGCATTTCTTATTCCACCTACTTCATTACTTTTATGTCTATA
>JAEWQX010000041.1 GCA_023399035.1 Bacillota bacterium
CATATGTTCGCTATTATATAAATAAGAACGTATGTTTGAGGAGTTGACATATATGATTGATGATAACGATAGAATAGTATTTCATGTTGATGTAAATTCAGCATATCTTTCATGGACAGCAGTAAAGCTATTGCAGTATGGAGAGCATATTGATATAAGGAATATTCCATCAGTAATAGGTGGGGATAGTGAAAACAGGCATGGTATTATTTTAGCAGCATCCATACCAGCTAAAAATCTTGGAATAAAAACTGGAGAGCCAATCTTTTCAGCAATGCAGAAATGCAGGGATCTTAAAGTATATCCTCCAGATTATGATTGGTATGTGAAATGCAGCAATGCCATGGTTGAACTTTTGAATGAATATTCACCAAAGATTCAAAGGTACAGTATTGATGAATGCTTTATGGACTGTACTCATTTTAAGGATAATTACAAGAGGATGGCAGTTAAACTTAAAATGAGGATAAGTGATGAGCTTGGTTTTAACTGCAATATAGGCATTTCCACAAATAAGCTCCTTGCAAAGATGGCAAGTGATTTTAAACCTAAGAACACTGTACACACCTTGTTCAAAGAAGAAATACCGCAGAAAATGTGGCCTCTTCCAGCAGGTGATCTTTTTATGGTGGGAAGAGCAACAAAAGAAAAGCTCTCTAAGCTTAACATCAATACAATAGGAGATATTGCAAAAGCAGATGTAAACCTTCTTTTGCAGAAGATGCATTCTCATGGAAAGCTTATTTATGAATATGCAAATGGAATTGACAATTCTGAAATCAGAAAATGTAATTATCTTGACATTAAGGGAATAGGCAATTCAATTACAACTTCTTATGATATTGAAACATATGAAGAAGCATGCAGAATACTGCTGGCTCTTACAGAAACTGCATCCATGAGGCTGAGGGAAAATAAGAGTTTATGCAGTCTTGTTGTCATAAGTGTAAAGACAAATAATTTTGTATACTATTCACATCAGAAAGCACTAGAAAACTTCACAGATTCAACAAACTTAATATATGAAGGTGTCAAGAAAGCTTTTAAAGAAGGCTGGAAAGGTGAAAAGATAAGACAGCTTGGAGTAAGGCTTACAAAGCTATGCAGCAATGAATATTATCAGGAAAGTCTTTTTGATTTTGAAAAGAATGAAAAACAAATGAAACTTGACAAAGCTATTGATAAAATACGAAAACGCTTTGGAAAAGATGCAGTCATAAGATCCACATTTCTTCATTCAGGCATAAAGCCTCTTGAAGGTGGAACTGGTTCAAATGGTGATTACCCAATGATGAGCAGTATTTTATAAGGAATATAGTTTAGGAAGTGTTAATATATGAAGGTTGTTGCTAAAAATATAGAAATGATAGCTTATTTTAAAAGTGATGGAATGATAAATCCAATAAGATTCAGGGTTGAAGAAGAAAACAGGCGGGAAGTCATCAAGATAAATAAGATAATAAGCACTGATACTGAAAAATTCTGTGGCAATAAAATGATGGTTTTTACATGCAGTGCTTTTATAAACAATACTGAAAGGATATTTGAACTTAAATATGATGTTGAAAAGTGCAGGTGGATGCTTTTTAAGATTTAGAATGTGGTTTGGATTATATTGCAATGTTTAACAGTTTGATTTTTAATTGCAGTATATACTATAAATATTTTCATTATATTGGAGTATACTAATCTTATAAGGAGACTGATAAAGATGAAAGTAAAGATGGTATGTACTAGAGATAATGAAACAAAAGAAGTTAATCTGCCTATGAATGAAGATGAACTATTGAAGATTCAAGGACGTGTACTTGATAGGGATACAATTGGATATATATCTGGGGCAGATGTAAGATGTTATGATGAGATGGGAAATGAAATAGAAAATATATTTCTTCTTAATAGAAATCTTCAAAATCAGACTGAGTAAAAGCAATAGTAAATATTAGTGTGATAAAATAGCAGCTTTCCAAATCTATAATTAGAGCTGCTATGTAATGGAATAATAATTTAAAAAAATATCAAGCACATATATAAAACTGAATTCTATATGTGCTGATATTTTTTATACATCATTCTATAGTATCTGTTTCTGCTTATATTAAGGATAAGTCAGCAAATTTAGAAATATTATGACCTGTTATGTATGGATGAAGTAATAGAGATGATTCTTCAATATTTATTTAAATTTCAAGATTATGAATCTTCTTATATTGAATACTTACCAAAAGAGAACTATTTTGAATTAAACAGTATTTATGAAGGAATAGATAATAATGTTAATCATATTCTGAAATTAGATTTAAGAATAATACATTTTTGTATATGCCTTAGCAGATTTCTTAGAATATTTATTTTTGATTCAAGATAAAGAACTTGAAAAATTATTCTTCATATTGTGATAATAGAAGGTTAGTAGTAATAAACAATGGAAATTCCATTAGAAAAAATTAAAGAAATAAAAAAGTAATTATATTGATTTTAAGAAAAAGGTTTTATAGACATGGGATTTTGGATATAATTAAAGATACTAAAGATATATGAGGTGACACATAATGAAAGGATTACTAGACCCAAAAGTTGATTTTGTATTTAAGAATATATTTGGATCTCCGAAGCATCCAAGAGTTTTAATATCTTTTTTAAATGCCACTCTAAAACCAGTGAATAAGATAACACAAGTTGAAATAAAAGGAACTGATCTTGAAAAGCAGTTTATTGAAGATAAATATTCTAGGCTCCATGTTAAAGCTACTACAAATAACAATGAAATTATAAATATCGAAATACAATTAAAAAATGAATATAATATGATACAAAGAAGTCTGTAT
The DNA here is from genome assembly GCA_023399035.1 of Bacillota bacterium. Classification (GTDB taxonomy): domain Bacteria; phylum Bacillota; class Clostridia; order Clostridiales; family Clostridiaceae; genus Clostridium. The sequence continues at coordinate 2,829 of JAEWQX010000041.1, forward strand.
TATTTAAGCAAAATGTATGAAGAACAGCTTAATGAAGGTGAAGACTATTCAAAGCTTGCAAGAACTGTATGTATAAATATTTTAAACTTTAAATATCTTAAAACTGAAAAATTTCATACAGGCTATAGACTAAAGGAAATAGATACTAATGAAGAATTAACAGATATTATTGAAATGCATTTTATTGAAATACCAAAGCTTCCTAAAGAAAGTGATGAAAAAGACATGTTAACAGCATGGACAGAATTTTTAAGAAATCCTGAGAGTGAAAAAGTGAGAAATCTTGAAATGAATGTAGAAGAAATAAGGGAAGCAAAAGATGAACTAGTAAGAATGAGCAATGATAAGAAACAGCGAGAAATTTATGAAATGCGTTCAAAGATTCTCAAAGATAAGGTAAGTGCTTTAAATGAGGCTGAACGAAAGGGTATTGAACAGGGAATAGTTAAAGGAATAAAACAAGTAGCTGAAAATCTCTTAGATGTACTAGATAATGAAACAATATCATTAAAAACAGGTTTAAGTGTATATGAAATTGAGAAGCTTCGAAAGAAGTAATTATACTAAAAAGAACGAAATTTAATTCATCCTTTGAAAATTACAGTAATTTATATAGAAGCAGATATTTTATTGATAAATCAAGTATTATAGAAAGTTTAAATGAAGTTTTAGATACTTTAGATAGATATGTATGTATAACTAAGCCAAGAAGATTTGGTAAATCAAGTGTTGCTGATATGCTTGGTGCATATTATTCAAAAGCTGTTGATTTAAAAGAAATATTTGATAATCTTATGATAAGTCAATATAGTAATTATAAAAAGTATTTAAATAAATATAATGTGATTTATATTTTAGTGAAAGCTATTGGACTAACACTGGAGCCATGGATGAAGTGGCAGAATATCTATAACTGGGCTGCTTCAAAGAGAATTGAGAATCCTGAAATATTACTGAAAATTTGATTTTCAGTAATATTTTTTTATTTGATGAATTGTCAAGCTAAGTGTTGCACTTAGCTTGACAATTCGTCAATTAAAAAACTTAAAAAGGAGTAATATATATGCGATACACATTAACAGAAGCTGAAATAGATAAAACTGTACCATTATTGATAGATAAATATAACTTATCAACAAGAATGTTAAATAAATTACTCGATAAAAAATCCAGAGGAGAATCTGAATACATATTAAGAAACATTTTGGAGTAAATCTATTTAAATGTAGCACTTGTAATAAATAAAAATAAAATCTGACATACTAATTAAGGTAATAGTATGCTATAAGGTAAAAATAGAGAAGAGTTATTTTTATCTTAAATTATATGACAGAACCTATTAAAAAATTTAAAACATTAAATGTATTTCTAAATTATATAGAAAAGAGAATGAAAATATATGCAAGCTAAGAAGCATGTTACACATGATAGAGGTTTAGACAATACTATAGACCTATTGAATGAAGGATACATGTTCATTAAAAACAGGGTTGAACAATATAAGTCAGATATATTTGAAACTCATTTAATTGGGCAAAAAGTAATTTGTATGACTGGAGAAGAGGCTGCAAAAATTTTTTATGATCCAGAATTATTTTATCGAAATGGTGCTACACCAAAACGAGTACAAAAAACATTATTTGGTGTTGGTGCTATTCAGTCTTTGGATGGTGAAGAACAGATACATAGAAAGAAGTTATTTATGTCATTGATGACTGCATCACATCAGAAGCAAATTGCTAAGCTTACAATGGATATGTTACAAGATTCTATTAAGATTTGGGAAAATAAAGAACAGATTGTTCTTTTTGATGAAGTAAGTGAAATCTTGTGCAGAGCAGTATGCCAGTGGGCTGGAGTTCCTTTAAAAGAATGTGAAGTAAAAGAGAGAGCAGAAGACTTTACTATTGAAATCATGAAAGCTAGTCTAGATTTTCTTGTTAATAAGATTGAGTATGATGTTCCAAATCAGAATTTAAGTTATAGCATGAAAAGAATGCCAACTCTGCCTGAAAGCAAATTTATAATGAGTAATATTAGACGTAAGAGTTAAAATAATAATTATAAAACATAAAGAAGATAAAATACTATATACTGTAAGCTTAGTAACTAGATTAATATGAGATATTCTGCAAATTTACATGATATATACATAAGAATAAAATGTGAAAACCTCACTTGCTGCCCATAGGGAGAACCATATCATAAATAAATGAAGTTTATAAC
>JAEWQX010000049.1 GCA_023399035.1 Bacillota bacterium
ACATAAGACCACTGCTTCTTTCAGCCTGTATGCATTATGAAATCTGTCATTCTTTAGGTATTTAAAATTTAATATGTTTATACATACTGTTCTTTTTAGCTGAGAATAATCTTCACCTTCATTAAGCTGTTCTTCATAAAGCTTACTCCAGTAATATAAGCTTCTCTTTATCATAAACAGACATTCCAAATCTTTGATTTGGCATGGTCGCTTACTCAGCTGTAGCTGAGTTTCATTTCAAACCATCTGTATCTCTATATTTATTACATTTCAGCTTAATTATACCCTAAAAATTTATTTCTTAAAATATAATATTTTAATTGAACCATAAATTCTATATCTACTTAATTTTTTTCATTTTTACAATAATATTTTCAGTAAATATTAAAAAAGGAACAGATACCAATCTTAATATCTGCTCTTTTTTATTAATTTTTATATTTTCATAATCAAATTTATTCATCCTAAATTTTATACTCTTTATCAATTAACTTACTTGTTATCATTAAGAAAACGTACTCCCTGAATTCCTTTGAAGAATACAAATACACATACTAAAAACATAACTGTTCCAAGCACAGCACCAAGATAAACTCTATAGCATGTATCTAGAACTGTTATTGCAAGCAATATTTTTAATTCATTTCATTTTCAATATATCTAGCATATTCATCAGTAAGCAATTCCTGATAAGCGGGCTTTTTCTCTTTCTTAAGATAATTTTTAATGCCTTGGAGCTCCTGGGATTTAATTTTATCAAGCATCGAAAGCCTTGCCTCATTTATTTCATTTGAAGATTTAATTTTATCATAAATAACACCATCATATAACATGAATTTTACTTTATCTCCGTATTTCAATTTTATTTTATCAGCAATAATAAGTCCTTCTGGATCAAAATCTCCAGCATAATATATGGATTTCAAATCCTTTATCTTGTCAATAATCATGTATGCTGAAAGATTAAGCTGACCACTTGTACATATTAGTGATACATTATTTCCGAATAATTTTAACAGTTTGCTAAAAACAGATGGATTCTCAAAAACAAAAACTTTATCATCATGACATTTTAAATAATCTATTTTCAAAAGATTGCTCATTGAAATCTCAAGAGGTTCATTCCACTGGCTGAATAATCCTATAGGCATTATTTCACAATCATTATTATCATAAGCACTGAATCCTCCTATTGTACTATGATTTGAAATTTCATCTTTTAAAATACCTGCTTCATAATATAGTTCATTTAAACCATCCAATGTTTTAGGAATATCTTTATTAAATATATATCCTATTCCACTTACCAGCAGTTTTCCTGTATATGTATTATAATCAAAGAAATGAGGATCTTTAGTCATGTTAGCTGAAAAAACTGCAATATTTTCTTTTTTACCACTAAAACAAGGCAAGCTGCTCAAACTATCATTTACCAATATAAGATTAGCTTGAAGCTTTTTTAATTGATCCTTATCTGTACATTCATTATATTTACGCATTACAGCATTATAGCCACATGATTTTTCTTCCCTCAAAAACTTAAACCACTCATAACCTCGGCCTTCTTTAGAATTTTTCAGTATATATTCAAAAAAATCATTCTGCTTTCTTGTCTTTTTTATCTTTTCTTCTTGATTTGTTGTTGCTTCACTTTGCAAAACAGCTTCCATAAGTTCAATAAATGTACTGTTTTTAAGCTTTCTCTTGAAAAGTTCTTCAACAAGACTGCTTTTTATGACAGCCTTGCTTTCATAAACCACACGTGTATCAAAATTAAGAAGAACATTAACATCATCACTGCTTTCAGCCTTAATAGTAAATGATCCTGTTATCTTTCCATATTTCCTGTATTTTTTGTAAATCTCTTTAAATATCTTTTTATATGTATTACTAGATTTTATTAAATTTAAAGCTTCCTGCATTTTTAAACTTCCATTTCCATAGTCTTTATTTTTCCATTCCAATAATATTTTATAGGAATCACAATTTCTTCTCCCTGTCTTATGAGTTCATATATAGATAAATTTTTTACACTATCATAAGTTCCCCATAAAACCTGAGAATTAAGAACATAATCCAGTTCAAGCTGCTCAAGAAGTGCAAACATGCTGCTTATATTATCTTCATCAACACCTGCAAATGCTTCATCTAATGAAATCACTCTTGGTGCATCCTTTTTATCACTTCCATTGTATCGTACATTTACTGCTGCAAATAATGGAACATACATTGCCATTGCTTTTTCTCCTCCAGACAGCTTGAAAAATTCATTGTCTGTAAGTTCCTTTTTATTTTCTGTAGGTTTTGAAAATGATAACTGGAATTCAAACCATTCACGATAATCTAAAACTTCCTTTATAATGGTATGATAATTTTTTGAGTTTCCGTCTTTACCAGATATACGCTTCTGCATTTTAAGCTTTTCTCTAAAATGATCTGCAACTCTTCCACGTTGTTCTTCAGTCATAAAATGAGGTGTGCTCAATATATCTGTCAGTTCTTTTATATCAATTTCTCCCTCACTTGCAGCTTTTTTAGGCTTCCATGTAAGATAAAGCTTAAATCCGCTGGATGTATTCATGCTTTTCATAAGACTGTCTATTTCCTTTACCCAGCCTTTTGTTTTATATATTTTTGCATTGATTTTACTGCTCAAAGTATTTATAAGAATATCCTCAAAAACTTCTCTTTCCTTTTGGCTGATTAATAAATTCTGATCTTCAAGGAAATTGTTAAGATATTCTATTAATTTATATAATGATATTTCTTTCTTATTAAATTTTATTTTTATATCTGTCCTTATGGCTGATTCCATAATCCTGTTCTTTCTATCATCATCACATTTTTCATAAACAAATATACTTTCAGTTCTTGGATGATAATCTGCCAGATATCCCTTATTGCTTGCAAGAATCTCACCTAACGCTGTTGAAATATCATTGCTGCTCTTTTTTACCCTTTCGTAATTTTCAAGTACAAATTTTACACATTCTTCAAATGACATTTCACTTATATCTTCAACATATTTTAGTTCAATTTCATCTGCAAGAATATCTCTAATAAGCTCTAATTCTTCATTTTCAATATTAAACTGTTTTTCTCTTGTCTCTATATCCTTCTTTTCATAATCTAAACCTGTCTTCTTTGCAACAAGCTCTGCTGAATATATTTCTATCTTTTTGGGATATGCATTAAGTACCTGAGTCACCTTTGCATATTCTTCTTCCAAAGCACCTAAGTCATAAGCTTTTATGGCATCATTTAATGATTTTATATGATTTTCCTTCTGTCGTCTTCTTTCCTTATTTGTATAAAGGTCATCATTTATGCTGTCAAGGTCATTATCAATTTCTTCAATATAATCCTTTTCCCTGCAGATTTCCTTATTTTTATAAGTAATATCCATACATATATCTTTTAATGCATTAATACTTTTTCTATATTCTGAAATTCCCTTTAAAGCATCTTCATAAGATTTTTTATTTTTAGGAATTTTTATACCCTCACTTGCCTTAAATAGCTTTAATTTTATTTCCTGATATGATGATTTAAGTTTATTTATTTTCCCATTTAAAAATTCTAATTCACTATTTTCTTTATTAAGTTCATTAATATTTTCATCAATAACCTTTATTGATGCCTTTATGTCATCATCCTTTGGAAAACCGTCTATTTCCTCATTTAAAAATTTTATTCTTTCATTTAATAAATCCACATTTTTAAGATAATCATCTTTCTTTTCAGATTTTGCATTTATTTCTGCCTGAAGATTTTCTATTCTGCTTTTTCTATAAGCTTCTCTAGAATTTACTCCAATGTATTTTAAGCTGTAATCTCTGCTGCTTTTTCCATTTATAATACCAATTCCAAAATCATTATTATGAGTTATATAAGTATTGTTTAATCCAGGATTATTCAAAGAAATAGATTTTAATACCTTAATAACCTCTTCACCATATTTTTTATTAAAATCACATTCTTCCAATTTAAATAAACCACATATATTTTTTTCTTCAGACTTAACATCCGTAAATATGATTTTATAAGTATTTTCATTAAGAACTTCCAAAGCTTTTTCTTTGTATGTATATGGTATTATAATTGAAGTAAGTATGCCCATATTACAAAGACTTCCTTCTATGGATTTTTTCATATGTTCATCAGTGTTAGAAATAAAGTCAATACATTTATAAAAATCTTCATATGGAATTTTGTTATCTATAAGTACTTTTTTAGTTTTTAAAAGTGCATCCTCTTCATCAAATGCTTCCTTACTATTTATAAGAAGATTGATTTCATCTTCTATGTCCTTTATTTCACTATTTAATTTATTTATGTTATTTTCATTATTGAATTTAATTTCATTAATACTTTTAGTAATTTTTCCTGCGAATTCATCTAATAATTTATAAATTATAATACAGTCACTTTCTTCATATATTTCATTAATTTCTTTATATAATCTTACAGAATCATCTTCACTAATTTTCAGCTCTCTAAGATTCATATTGTACATATTAATTTTTTCAATATACTCACATTTTACATTGGTAAGATATTCCCGACTTTCATTTAAGGCATTTTCTTTTAACTTTACCTCGGCAGATACTGTATTTTGTTTTTCCTCCAAATCATTTAAATCACTGGTCATATTTTCATATTCGCAAATAATGTTATAAGCATTTCTTACAAGAAGATCATACTCTTCAACTGAACTTAAAATATTGTTAAAATCATATTCTCCATTAGAATGTGGAGCTTCTTTTAAATTCTCAAAATGCTCAAAATATGATTCATTTCTATAATATTCTTCATCTGACATAACATCTTTAAATTCATTATTCTTTTTATATACAATACATTCAAGCTCTTTTATATGTTCTTCTTTCTTTTTTCTTGCTTCATATTTTAAATCATATTTCTTTTCTATAGAATCTATATATTTATTTAACTCATTTAATTCTGCTTCTTCCTTTGTAATTTTATCTCTTAAAGTAAATCCTTCATTATCCCTTAAGGTTTCTTCTTTTCTTATTGCTATATCCAATTCATCTTTTAAAGTTCTCACTAAATTTTCTTTTTCCCCAATTTCTTGAAGCTTTAACTCAAGATTACTTTTAAGATTTTCAATATCTTTCTTTTGTTTCTTTACACTTGAAAGCTTATTTTTATATCTTTTAGCCTTATCATATAAAACATCCTTATTATATACATCAAAAACCTTGCTTATCCTGCCACATGCATCTATACTCTTTCGTAATTCTTCAAGTCTTAAGTTAAGACTATCCATGTTGTCCATTGCTTCTGACATGGATCTTAAATCATCATCTGAAAGTGTATTTAGAGACTGCTTTAAAATGTCATAAATAACAGTAGGCTTAAAATCCTTTGAAAGCTTAGGACTTCTAAGCTGAATAAGTAAATTAAGAAGATCCTTATAACTTTCAATATCAGAATATCCAAAAAGGTTTTCATTTACCTTTTCCATATATTCCCTCTGACTTTTCGTAAATACGTTTCCTTCACCCAGTTCATTTTCAAGCTGTTTCGCTGTAAGAGGAAATTTTTCTCCTGAATATTTGTAAAGCTTGAAATTATGATTTATTCTTCTTCCATCCTTTAAGATAAAATACCATGATTCAAGTGGCTTTCCCTTTCTTCCCCTAAGCCCCATGCCAATAGTAATGTAATTTTGAGATTCCGGCTTAACAAACTCTATGTATAAATATGATATCCTGTCATTTTCATCTTCATTGATAAGTATGTAATTTTCAATTTTTCTTGCATTTGAACCAAATGGATCTATTCTTGAAGGTCTTTTATCACCATCGAGAAGAAGAGGAATAAAACTTTGAGTTGTTACTGATTTCCCACTTCCATTTGTTCCCCTAAATATAATTTTACCATTAGATAATTGAAATTCTTCTTCATCATAATACCAGAAATTCAGCAATCCAAATTTATTTGCAGTAAAACGCTCCATATTAATTTTCAACTCCTTTATAATCCTCTGGATACATTCCTGTAATTTTTCCTATAAGAGGCATCAGCTCTACAGATGAATCATGAATTCTTATCATATAGTAGCTCTTCATAAATTCCTTTATATTTTCTACATATTTTTCTTCATCAGCATCTCTTAATATTTTAGTAAATCCATGACCATATTCATTTCTTACATCTCTGAGAATGCTGTCAAACACTTCTTCACTTATTATACAGGTATCATTTTCATTAAGAGTTAATTTATTTTCAGAAATCATTTCACATATCTTCCTGTTTACAAATAATACAGCACTGCTTTCCCCTTTTGTGCTAGGAAATGTATCTTTAATACTGCTGGTACTTTTTAAAATTGCCATTGCACCATTTCTGTGAATATGAACATCCCAATCCAGGTACTTTTCAAAAACATTTTTTATGTAACTTCTGTAATTTCTTATATATTCATAATCTGATTTATTGTCAGCATTGTACACCACAGGTGATAATAACAGCTCCCTGAACACTCTGTTTTTTCTTATTATGCCTTTGTCATTTTCAAGACCTTCCCATGCTTCTTTTAAAAGATCATTATAATCATCATCTTCATTTATGTCACGATTGAACCTTCTTACAATATATTTTGATATTCCTGTGCTTTCATAAAGAACTTCACTCTGCTCACTTTTTGTAAATTCATCTTCATCACCATCATTTTTTTTAATCAATCCAAGGTCAAGACATAACTTTAATACAGTAATGAGGCTTTTTCTGTTTTTAAATACAGTCCATTCTATTTTTTCACTTGCATAATTATGTTCAATATATTCTGTAATGTTAGATAATATAAACTGTTCTTCTTTATTTTTGTCCTCAAGGAACATTAAAACAAGGATAAAAAATATGTATTCCTTTTTATCTTTGAAATCTTTTATTCCCATCCAGGCTTCAGGCTTTGTAGGTATCTTTTCAAGTTTTAAAAAATCATCTTTTATTATTAAATTGTAAGATAGTATATCATCAATAAATTCTCTGTAAGAATCTGCATTATCAACAATGTCATAATATAAATCACGATCTTTTTCTTTTAAAATAATGTAGTTTTCAAGAAGTGATATAAATCCCATTCTAATTTAATCCTCCATCTTTTAGTTAATATTTTGTATTTGTATTTCTACAAAATATCCTTAAAATATATATTCTTTGAAATTTCATAAAGAATTTTATACTTAGATTCTAGCTTTTAACTATTTAAACAGTATTTCATAAGGCGGCATAAAAAAATCACCATCTTCACATTTTATACATATATCCTCTTTAGAATCGTCCTTTTCTACTGTGAAATACCTTCCAAATTCATTTTTTACATATTTTTCTGTTCCCTTTTTATTTAATCCTAATGAAAGCCATCTTAAAAATACCCTTCTTTCTTCACGGCTTATTCCATTAAGGTTTTTAAATATAATCCTGTTGTTTTCTATTCTGCCTTCTAATATTTTTCTTTCTTTTTCTCTTTCTTTTAAAACCTGCTGAGCTTTTTCTCTCTTTTCCTTTGACTTATCCTTTATTGGAATTCTGCTTGCAGTTTTTTCTCTATACCTATTACTAGGCTTTACAGTTACAATTTCAGAAGCTTCATCAAATATGCTGCTGTTTATGCTCTCAGTTTCTCTTTCCTTTGTAAATATTATGTGACGTGGTGACATTACTCCAAAAACAACAGAAGATAATTTGTGAGCTTCTTCAATATCCCTGCAGTTTTCAAATATCTTTATTAATGTCTTGTAATCCTCTTTCCTGCTTCCACCACTGTTTTCCATTTCAATTATCTGAAGTGCATAACTTGTTATCTTTCTTATAATTTCATTTGTATTATCAAGAAGATTATCAATCATGGACTGATTTTCTACACTTCCCAAAAACCATTCTTTAATATTGTAATACCTGCCTGCATTGATTTCAGCTTCTTTTTGTATATTATATTCATTGTTAAGTGAATGTGTCTTCTTTTCATAAGAAACAACTTTATGTATCAGTGAATTTATTTTTTCTTCATTTATACTGCTGAATATTTCCCTTATTTCTGGAACATGTATCTGAAGTCCTTTTACAAAATTTCTAAGATATCTTATAAAATTCTCCTTAAATAATAAAAATTCTGTAGTCTTCAGCATCTGCTCGCTTTTAGGAGAATAGAAACTGCTTATGTAATCCTGATAATTTTCATTTAAAGTTTTAAAATCTCTGTTTAAATTGCCCCAGCATGAATAAATTTTGCTTTCTTCAATATCATCAAGATCCCTGATTTCCATTAGTGAATTTTTAAATCTCTCAATAAGAGATACTTCCAGGGACCCCCTTGAACCCCCACTTACCTTTTCCAGCTTTATAAGTGTTCTTTCAAGCTCAATTGTATTTGGTGAAATCTGATATCTGTATTTTCTATTTTTAAATTCCTCTACACTTTGAACTCTTCCTGTATCCTGTATTGTAATAAAGTTTCCCCACTCTTCTAAAGAATCTAAATCTTGCTTTAAATTGTTTATATTGTATTCTTTAAAATCATCTATCTTCTTTATTTCTTCATATATTTCTTCCTTATAAAGCCAAAATTTCATCTTCTCATATTGATTAAATGCTATTCTTAAAATAGTTCTGTATCTGTATGCATTATCTGCCGAAAGATATGAAGCTTCAATAAATTTTTTCTTTGTAGTTAAATTAATGCTCATAGGCTTCCTCTCTTACTATAAATTGCTTTCTAATTAAAACTTCCCCAAAAAGGTTTTCCCTTATAATGTAATTCTATATTATTATAAAGTATATCACACATATCTAAAGTATAATCTTTAATTCTTATTATTTATAATAAAAAAGACAAATATAACCTTTTTGTTTCATTAAAAAATGGATTTTTGGAGAGCCATATCTGCCTTTATTCTCATTATATATCTCCAGTATAGCTTGCTTT
>JAEWQX010000055.1 GCA_023399035.1 Bacillota bacterium
ACTCTTTTTCTTCTATCTTCATCAGCATAATCACCACCACCAAAAAGTCCAGTTGTATTACTAAAAACTCTTGAACCCATAGCATTACTTTGACCTGTTATTGAATTTGCTCCTGTTCCTGGTCTTCCTATGTTTCCAGTCATAAGTGCTAAATTTATTATAGCCTGTGCAGTTCTAACAGCTTCATAACTTTGGTTAACTCCCATTGTCCACCAGAATGAAACTCTCTTTCCTGCATGTATTAATTCCACAAATTCAAGAATTTGTTCCTGTGTTAATCCTGTAGCTTCTACACCTTTTTCTAATGTGTATTTCTTAACGAATTCTTTGAATTCTTCATATCCTTCAGTATAATTTGCAACATATTCTTCATTTACATAACCTTTTTCAATTATAAGGTTAGCTACTGTGTAAAATAATGCTAAATCGCTTTTACCTTTTATTCCATACCAGTAATCAGCATTTTGAGCTGTTTCTGATCTTCTTGGATCAATTACAATAAGCTTCTTATTCTTATTTGATCTTATTCTTCCCCAGAATACTGGATGGGCAACTACTGGATTAGCTCCTATTAATACAATAGTATCTGAAAGTTCTGCATCTTGTAGTGTATATGGTGGTGCATCAAATCCAAAACTTTGCTTGTGAGCAACAACTGCACTTGCCATACAAAGTCTTGTATTACCATCAAGATTAGTCTTTAAGTAATTTCTCATCACATGTCCAAGTAATGCGAATTCTTCTAAAGTAAGCTGACCTGTACTTATACCTGCTACACTTTCTTTTCCGTATTTTTCTTGGATTTCAAGAAATCTGTCTGCAACATATTTGAATGCATCATCCCATTCTAATGTTTTGAAAGAACCATCATTTTGTCTTACCTTTGGTAGTGGTGAACTTTTAACAACTGTTTGCTGTTTATCTAATGAAAGTCCCTTTATACAAGAGAATCCATCATTTACTGGATAACCTTTAGTCGGTACAACTTTTACTATTTTGTCATCTTCAACATAGAAATCCATGTTGCAGGCTAAAGCACAAAAATTACAAGTTGATTGAACCTTTTTCATTTGTATTCCTCATTTCTTTTGATTATATATTTAATAAGCTTATCATTATAGTACCTCATGAATCGCTTAAAATATTAGCTTATGTACAATTGTTCATTTTTTAACAATGATTGCAAAAAAATTAACAAACTTAATTAAAATTTTTATAGAAAATATTTAACTAAATTTTTAATAGCAGCAGTTAAAGATATTTCTTTAACTGCTTACTATAAAATATTAATTATCTACTGAATTAAAATGTATTCCACTCCAGTGAACACAATGTTTCATAATTGTCTTTGGTCCAAGTTCAACTCCATCAAGAGCCCACTTTTTATATTCTTCAAAACCAACTCTGTCAATTATGTATCCAATATGTTCTTTTCTAGCTGGTGCATTTGGATCTATATACTTATCAACAAATTTATATGTATTTAATATTATCTTCTTAATGCTTTCTTCATCAGCCCATATTAAGAAATCTTCTCCAAGTCTAGGATTTTTCTTACCTGTTCTACCCATGATAGTTAACTTGTAATATTTTTCCTTACTTCTTGTAAATGCTCTAGTTGGACACTTAGTAACACAAACTCCGCATCCTATACATCTTTCTTTATTTCTTACAACTCTGTAATTTTCAACTGATAAAGCTCCTACTGAAAGACTCTTACATGCTTTAACACATGCTCCACAGCTTACACATCTATTCATATCATATTGTGGCTCTGTCATACCTATTATTCCAAAATCGTGCATTCTTGCTTTTCCACAGTCATTAGAACATCCTGTTAATCCTATCTTGAAATGTAAGTCATGTGGGAATACTGATTTTTCTATTCTTTTTGCAAATTCAGCTGTATCATAATTTGCAAAAGGACAGACTTTATTACCTATACATGCACTTATGTTTCTTGTTCCTGATGCAGTATACCCCTTATCAGTTTCCTTTAAGTTAATTTCAAGGCTTTCTATGATTGGCTGTAACATTTTAGTTACGGCATCCATATCTTCATACTTGATACCTTCAATTTCAAATCCTTGTCTTGTAGTTATATGTACTAATCCATTTCCGTACTTGTCAGCTATTTCCTGAACCATTCCAAGAACTTCAGATTTTAATAATCCGCCTGGTACTCTTATTCTTGAAGCACCAATACCTCTTACCTTAGAAACTCTAAAGGCATTTTTCTTAAGTTTCTTTGTATTAATATCCATATTCAAGCCTCCTGTTAATCAACTAAATCTTTACCCTTAGTATAGTTAAATACTGGTCCATCTAAGCAGATATATGTATCATCCATTTTACAATGTCCGCATTTACCAAGCCCGCAGCACATCTTTCTTTCATGAGAAATCCAAATATTTTCTTCTGGAATACCTCTCTTTAATATTTCAAGCACTGTAAATTTCATCATCATTGGAGGTCCAACTACTATGAATGCTGTATTGTTTATATCTTTGATTTCTAATTCAGGAATAAATGCAGTAACAAGACCAGTCTTTCCTGTATATCCTTCTTCTGCTCTGTCAACTGTTAAAGTTAAGTTCATCTTGTCTTCCCAGTTCTTTAAGTCATCTTTGAATAAGATATCTTCTGGAGACTTAAATCCACAGATTAAGTTTAAGCTTTCAGCTTCATTTCTGTTTGCTGCAAAATACTCTACAACTCCTCTTACAGGTGAAAGTCCTGTTCCACCAGCAACAACTGTTATTTCCTTGCCCTTATAGTCATTTACGTCAAATCCATTTCCATAAGGTCCTCTTAGGAATAATTTATCTCCAACATAATTTGTAAAGATTTCATTTGTAACTTTTCCAACCTTACGAATTGTTAAGTCTATTGTTCCTTCTCCTATTCCACTTACTGAAATTGGTGCTTCACCAAATTTAGGAATAGACACTTCAAAGAACTGACCTGGCTTTACATCACCTTCGTAAGTCATTCTGAATGTATATTCAATATCTGTATGTTTAATAACTTCTTTAATTTCTGATATAAATGGGATATATTCGTTCTTCATTTATTCCACCTCTTTAATAGCATCTTCAAGTTTATTTATACAGTTTGAGAATGAGATGTATTCTGGACATACATCATCACAACGTCCACATCCTACACACATATGGTATCCAAAACGTTTCTTATAATCATAAACCTTATGCATTACTTTAAATCTCATCTTGTCACCTTGTGGTTTTCTGAATGAAATTCCACCTGCCATGTCTGTATATCCATTTATCTGACATGAAGCCCATATTCTTCTACGTTCTCCCACTTTTCCGTTATCTCTGTAGAAGATATCCTGCATTGTGAAACAAGTACATGTAGGACATACGAAATTACATCTTCCACATCCTATACATCTTTCACTATATTCATCCCACATCTTAGAATTAAATACTTTTGTAGAAATATTATCAGGTATATTTACCTTAACTGTATTTTCAGTAACGAAATCAGGTGTAACTTCTTCTTCTTTAAATTGTTCCATCTTGATAAGTTCTTCAAGTTCTGACCATTTACAGTCTATGCTTGTAAATTCCCCATCAACTTTTACATATGCATCATACTCATCTGTCTTATTGCTTCCCATATCTAAACAGAAGCAGTTATCAAATGTTTCTGTACATCCCATAAGTATGAATTTAGTATTTTCTCTTACTCTCTTGTAATAGAAATCTTCTGGTCCATTGTTTAAATAAATCTGATCCATTCTCTTTAAAGCATGCATATCACAGCTTCTTAAAAACACTATTGCTCCCTTTTTAGGTGCACTTGGTACAGTAACTTCATCTTCTGTAAAATAAAATAAAGTCTGAGTTATTGGAGAAATAACTTCTTTAAACGAATATTCTGACTTTTTATCAAAAACAATTTCTTCTACCTTAGATACTTCACCATATCTTATAACATCAACATCTGAAAAAGTTCCATCTCCTTCAAATACCTTTGGTGCATAAATGCAGTAATCTTTAGACAGCTTTTCAAAAATCTTGTTTAAGCTTTCATTAACAATTTTGTAGCCCATAATAATACTCCTTCATAGTAATTTTGCCCTTATAAATATTCCATTGTTATTTTTTTCACTTTCAATCCCAAAATAAAACCATGTGGATAATTATAATATAATTTTATACGAACATAATATTTACCATTTTTAATTAACATATTTCAAATTATATTAATAAGTTTACAGAAAATATTCAGCATAGTTTAAAGTAAAAATCCACACATATCCTTGGAATATCCTTAACATGTCTTATATTATAAAATGCAAAAAAAATAAACACCGTGATAAAAATCACGATGTTTTAAAAAATAACGCTAGTTTGTCGAAATTTGAAACAAGAATTTTTTTACTTTTGTAGCTAACAAGACCATTTTTCTGTAAAACTTTCATTGCTCTAGATACTGTCTCTCTCTGACTCCCCAAAAGATCAGCCATATATGTTATTGATATTTCCATATCTATCAATATGCCCTCATTACACTTTATACCATAATCTTTTGCCAGTTTGTATAACTTTGCAGCAAGCCTCTTTTCAATCTTAATAGAAGATGGTGTATTTTTCAGCTGCCTATACAATCTTCTCGTCTTGCTTGATAAGGAAATTATTATATTTTTGCATAAATCAAAGTCTTCTTTCATTATTTCGAGAAGCTTTTCTTTTTTTATTCCTAAAATCACAGCATCCTCAAATATTTCACAGTTAATTGAAGCTGGAAGCTCCTTAATTATAACTTCATTAATTATTTTGCCCTTTCCAAGCATAAAAATAACTTTCTTCTGACCACACTCATTTATTTTATATAGTGATACAATTCCTCTTATCATAAAATATATTATGCTTACTTCTTCTTTATCCTGAAATAATATTTCACCAGACTTATATTCCCTTACATCACTTCCACTTATAACTTTTTCAATTGTTTCCCTCGAAATATTATTAAAAATTTCAAGGCTGCTTAAAACATCAACATTTATTATCATTGTATAAACTCCTACACACACTATTTTATAGCTTCCACACTACTATATATTTAAATCAGATACTATTAATACTTAAATAAATATTTCTTTTACTTGTGACTATATTATTTAATAATAGAATCACCATAATAAAAAGTCAAATAGCAATTGATTTATAATTTTATATTTATAGAGTTCATTTTATTTTTTAATCTTGAATAAATGATTCTTTATAGCAGATATTAATCTTATAAAAATATTTTATGAGGTGATTAGTTTATGCCAAAAATGAACAAATTCAAAATCTTTATTTCTTTTTTATTAATCTGCTCACTCTTGTTTCCGTTAACTCCACATAAAATTTCTGCATCAATAAATGAACCAAATAACAGTATTCAAAAATCTTCCAAACAAATTTATCTAGTTAGAGATAATGATACCTACGATATTCTGCCTTCAAAGTTCAGAAAGTCCAGTGACCTTCAAACTATAGCAAATAATGATGAAATTAACTTAACAGGTCTTGAAAATTTGAATATTTCAGGAAGCCAGCAGTTTTCTAAAATGAATCTTCCTATTCTTTTAAAAGCTATTGATACAAAGCTTCCTATAATAGATTTTGATTTAAGACAGGAATCTCATGGATTTATAAATGGAATACCTGTCAGTTTTGAAAATGAACACAACAATGCCAACAAAGGCTTAAGTAATTCAGAAGTGATGAAGAAAGAAAAAGAGCAGCTTGCTTCAATTAAAATTGGTGTTCCAATTACCTTTCACAACACTCCTGATAAGACAATAACTCCAGAAGAAGTCTATGACGAGCAAAAACTTGTAACATCTAACAATATAAAATATGTTCGAATATTTTCTACTGATGAAGAACTACCATCGCCTGAAGCTATCGATTCATTTATAGCTGTTGTGAAAAGTATAAAAGAAGAAAGCTGGCTTCATTTTCACTGCAAAGAAGGCATTGGAAGAACTACTTCCTTTATGATTTTTTATGATATGATGAAAAATTATAATAACGCATCTGCCCAGGAAATTATCACAAGACAGATTGAGCTTCCTGATTTTGATGCTGATGATATCCGTCTTTTGAC
>JAEWQX010000161.1 GCA_023399035.1 Bacillota bacterium
ACAATACCATTAAATGTTATGGTTGTTGGAATACTTTTAAGTATTTTCTTTGTACTTGGATACAGAATTCTTTATAGAGTATATAGAAGAACACTTCTATATATACCATTTAAGTATTCAGCTGATCAGAGAAGGGTAATGGTAGTTGGTGCTGGATCTGCAGGTACTATGATTATCAATGAAATGATGGCAAGAAGAGAACTTAAATACAATCCTATAGTTCTTATTGATGATGATAAAAACAAATTAGGTAAGAGAATATCAGGAGTAAAAATTGAAGGTAACAGATATGATATACCTTATATTGCAGGTGAACAGGAAATTGATTTAATATTAATTGCAATACCTTCACTTGATGCGAAAAATAAGGCAGAATTAATAGATATCTGTAAAGAAACTAATTGTAAACTTCAGATAATACCAGGAATGTATGAAATAATAAGTGGTAAAGCTACAGTAAGCAAAATAAAAGATGTAGATTTAGAGGATTTATTAGGAAGAGACCCTATTGTATTAGATAACAAGGGAATAGAAGATTATATTAAGGGAAGAACTATATTGGTAACTGGTGCAGGTGGATCTATAGGTTCAGAACTATGCAGACAGATTGCAGCATTCCAGCCTAAGAGACTTGTATTATTTGATATTTATGAAAATAATGTTTATGATATCCAAAATGAACTTAAAGAAGATTTCCCTGATATGGATATGTCAGTTCTTATAGGTTCTATAAGAGATCGTGAGAGACTTCATGAAGTATTCAGCCAATACAAGATTAATGTTGTATTCCATGCAGCAGCTCATAAGCATGTACCATTAATGGAAGACAGTCCTAAGGAAGCTGTTAAGAATAACGTATTTGGAACACTTAACTTAGCTTTAGAAGCAAGTGATGCTGGTGTATCAAGATTTGTTATGATTTCAACAGACAAGGCTGTAAATCCTACAAATATAATGGGTGCTACAAAGAGATTATGTGAAATGATTGTTCAGGCAATGGATAAACAGTCAAAGACAGAATTTGTTGCTGTAAGATTTGGTAACGTACTTGGAAGTAATGGTTCAGTTATTCCTTTATTCAAGAAACAGATTGCACATGGGGGACCTGTTACTGTAACTCATAAAAAGATAATAAGATATTTCATGCTTATACCAGAAGCAGCTCAGCTTGTACTTCAAGCAGGTGCATTTGCAAAGGGTGGAGAAATATTCGTACTTGATATGGGTAAACCAGTTAAGATTTATGATCTTGCATGTGATTTAATCAAGCTTTCAGGACTTGAACCTAATAAAGATATAAAAATTGTCTTTACAGGATTAAGGCCGGGTGAAAAGCTTTATGAGGAATTATTAATGAGCGAAGAAGGCTTACAGGATACAGTACACAAGAAAATTTATGTTGGAAAGCCTACTTTTGAAGATATGGATAAATTAACTGTTAAGCTTGAACAGTTAAGAAAATTATTAGAATTAGATGATATTGATGATATTAAACATCAGATGCAGATGATAGTTCCAACTTATCATTATAAAAATGTAGATGAAGTTGCTGCTGAAAATGCAGATAAGGAGTAATTATGTCTAGAGAAGAAAAATATAGAAATATAGCTTTGGCATTGGTTATTATTATTGCTGGTGTTATGGGAATAATGAATGGAAGCTATCTTATAGCTGCAATGTTTATTGCGACATTTATAGGAGCAGTTTTCATTATAAGAGATAAAAATATGTATAATGTGCTTTATGCAGCACTTTTAGTATCGGTAATATATGATTATACATTATATACACCTGGGATTGAATCGGTGTATATGTTCCATATTGTTTTAGGTGTGTTTACGCTTATATCATTATATAAGGTATTTACAGAAAGAGAAGTATTATTAAAGCTTGATAAAAAAGTTTTAGGTGTATTTATTATATGGTTTATTTACATGTGTGCAAGTTTAATATGGGCAATCAACAGAAAGCTATCAATAAAATATATAGCAATATATATGATGATGTTTGCATTTATAGGCTGTTTGATGGCTTATAACATTAATAAAGAAAGATTAAGCACAACTATAAGATTGCTTTTATATTTAGTATCAATTGTTGTTGTAATAGGATTAGTTGAAGTTCTTTTAGGAAAACAGCTTCCTGTAAAACACTATATTGATGGATTTTTAAGCAGTCTTCCACAGTGGCAGATAAATACGATTCAGGCAAGACCAATAGTATTTTCTTATAATACAAATAATCTTAATGCAACGCTTTCAATACTTATTCCAATATGCTTATTTGGAGTTTATAAGTTTGAGTCAGTAATAGCAAAGATATGGTTCAGTTTAGTATCAATAATTGCTTTTGCATTAGTAGTAATAACTACTTCAAGAACAGGATATGTGGCATTCTTATTTGGAATTGCAATCTTTATATTATATTCAATAATTAATATAAAGAATATAGGAATAAAACAGTTTATTTATCCTGTAGTTATCATAGCAGGAATGACAGCAGCATTTTTCTATGCCCCTGCAATGATGAACATAAAACCAGTTGAAGGTGAAGAAATTCAGCATACTACAACACTTACAGGAAAGCTTCATTCACTTGAAAGCATGGTTGCTGGAGAAGAGACAAGTGAGTATTCTACATTAAACCGAATGGCAATAATAAGAGATGTACTAGGCGGAGTTATAGGCGAAAAGAGATACCAAGGATTTGGTGTTGGTAATGTAGAACAGTATATAAAGGATCAGGGTAATACTGGAAGTATTTATAGTCCTCACTGTTATCCAATTGAGATTTTAGGTGACTTTGGAATACCTGGAATAGCATTATTCGGAATATACTACTTATATCTTTTAATTTATAACTTAATTTTAGGAATAAAAAATAGAAGCTGGATATGCTTTGCAATGGTAACAGCATTGATTGCATTTGCACCTGCAAGTTTTGGACCTAGTTCAATAACATATGTATTCTCATACTGGATTATGATGGCCTTAGCTATAAGCTGTATTCAGGTTTATAAAGACAATAATAATGAATACAGAAGAACTTCAGAAATGAAAGAATATAGACTTGTTTAATAAATTATTTCCGAGGGAATGATTTTAGATAGTGAATAAATAAAAGAAAAGAGATTTCAAGAATAGAACATTCTTGAAATCTCTTTTTATGTATATGAAATTATTTTTGGCTTAGGCAGTATATTTTTATCACTTTTTCACCATTACTTTGGTGGATATTTTATATCAGATACATTATCAATAGATGAAAGTATTGATAATTAGGATTTTTTAATTAAATAAGCATCAGCTGCATTTTATTATAAATTGCAGCTGATGCTTATTTAGAAAATAAATGATTATTTTCTTAGATGACTTTCAATAATATCAGTAATTAATGTAGAAGTATCTCCATTACCAAAAGCAGATGCAGGAGTACCAGTTGGATTAAAGTTTTCAATAGCATCTTTAATCTTGTCAGAATCACTTCCAACAATTATGTTCCAGCCATTATTTACAGTTTCAACCCATTCAGTTTCATCTCTCATTGTTATACAAGGTTTCTTTAAGAAGTAAGCTTCCTTTTGAACTCCGCCGCTATCAGTAACGATTTTAGCTGAGTTTTCCTGTAATGAAAGCATTTCTAAATATCCTACAGGATCTATTATCTTAATGTTATCTCCAACATGAAGATTGTATTCAGATATGAATTTCTTAGTTCTTGGGTGAAGAGGAAGAACAATTTTCTTGCCACATTCGCTTAATGCGCCAATAATAGAAGTTAATCTTTCAATGCTGTTTGTGTTTTCAGCACGATGTATTGTTGAAAGAATGTAGCTTCCTGGAGCTAAATCTAAATCTTCAGTTATTGTAGAAACTTCTTTTGCTCTTTCTTTAAATAAGTTTACAGCATCATACATAACGTCACCTACATTATGTACACCCTTAGTTATGTTTTCAGCTTTTAAGTTATTTACAGCTGTTAATGTAGGAGTGAAAAGAAGTTCAGAAATATGGTCAGTTAATATTCTGTTTTGTTCTTCAGGCATAGCTTTGTTAAAGCTTCTAAGACCTGCTTCAACGTGAGCAACTGGAATTAATAATTTGCTTGCACAAAGAGCACCTGCAAGAGTAGAGTTTGTATCTCCATAAACTAAAACCATATCTGGCTTTTCTTTTAGGTATATATCTTCAAGTGCTATAAGCATGTTTCCAGTTTGATGACCATGATTTGATGAACCTATGCTTAAGTTGTAGTCTGGTTTTGGAATTCCTAATTCCTCAAAGAAAATGTCAGACATGTTGTTGTCGTAATGTTGTCCTGTATGTACTAATATCTCAGTGTTACCATTTCTTCTTATTTTATTAGATACTGTTGCAGCTTTAATAAACTGTGGTCTTGCACCGATAACAGTTAAAATTTTCATAGAGATTTCCTCCTTAATTTATATATGAAATAAGTCTAAAACTATTTTATCATACAATACTTTAAAATTATAGCATTATGACATATAGAGTGCATGTGTTGATTATTTTTAAATTATGACTTGATTATAATTAAGTCAGGTATTTTTGCTGAGAACTAATATATAGAATAGTATTCTGCACATAATATATATAAGTAATTTAATAGTAATAAAACCTTAATATATCAGGGGAGAAAAGAGATAGATTTTAAATTTTTCCTATGATATAATTAATAGGTTAAAAATGAAAGAAAACTATTCAATTGATATAATTGTTTTATTAAAGGAGAATTTTTAATGAATATCTTACTTATTAATCATTATGCAGGTTCAGATTACCACGGAATGGAATTTAGGCCTTTTTATATGGCTAGAGAATGGAAAAAGAAAGGTCACAATGTAACTATACTTGGAGCTGATTTTTCACATTTGAGAAAAAATAACCCTGTTATAGAAAAAGACTTTCAGGAAGAAGTTATTGATGGAATAACATATGTATGGGTTAAAACACCTAAATATCAAGGAAATGGCGTAGGAAGAATTAAAAACATTTCTACATTTATGTGGAAGCTTAGAATGAATTATAAAATGGTTGCCGATAAATATAAACCAGATGCAGTAATTGCTTCATCTACATACCCACTAGATATTTATCCAGCTCATAGAATTGCAAAAAGATGTAATGCAAAACTATGTTTCGAAATACATGATTTATGGCCGCTTAGCCCTATGGAAATAGGAGGATTTTCAGAAAAAAATCCTGCAATAATCGTTCTTCAAAGGGCAGAAGATTTTGCATTTAAGAATTCAGATGTCATTGTTTCGATTCTGCCAGATGCGGATAAGCACATAAAAGAAAGAGGATTTTCAACAGATAAGTTTGTATATGTTCCAAATGGAATCCTTACAGGCGAAAAAAACGAAGCACCGATGGAAAGTACAATTGAGAGATTACAAGAACTTAAAGATGAGGGATATTTTTTAGTTGGATATACAGGAAATCACTCACCAGCAAATGTTCTTGATACTATGATTGATGCTGCAAAAAAGACAACTGATGAAAAAGTAAAGTATGTATTAGTCGGTAAAGGTAATGTAAAAAATGAGCTTATAGAATATGCT
>JAEWQX010000188.1 GCA_023399035.1 Bacillota bacterium
TCTAACTTAAGAGACTTTAGGTCGATCAATGCACCTAACTCATGTAAAATATCTAATCCTAATATGCAATCAAGTTCTATTCCATAATCCATTTCACCTAAACTTATTTTGAAATCATTTATGACTAACCCATCAATCTCAAAAGAATTAATTTTCTTTTTTAAAATTGTTTCATAGCCTCCTACTCCATATGCTTTTCTGATAGTCTCACTTCCATCAAGTTCAATATGATTACTATTAATCAAAGTTGTAGCTGAACCAGTATCTACTAATACATTCTTAAAAAACATATTTCTACTATCAATCACTATATTTAAAGAGCATAGAATAAGTCCATGTTCACGTCTTAATTGTATCATCTAGCCAAACCTATCCTCTCAATTTCATATGACAGTTCTTCTTTTCTTGTATCGCCAATATTCAATTCTCTTTTTTTATCTTCTTTATGAAGCTTACAGTAGAATTTATAGGCTTCATTAATATCATCAAACACTTCTACTATTGCAAGATTGGTAACTATTAATTTGTTGTTTTCTTCATGCTGATTTAAACTGTCAAAAACAATCCATTTATTGGGGTAAGTTTTTCTAACTTCATTCCATTTCATAATATCAATCCTTTCTCTAAAAAATCTTATTATTTATTTTATATAATTCTTTCCTAATGCCATACTTTTATTTTTAATTCTGCCACATATCAAAATAGATATACAATAATTCCTCCAATATGTTTTTTCAAATAACAGTATTACTAGTTTAAGTATAACATAAGCTATACTCAAACAGCTAAAATATAGTGTTCATTATTTATAAATGTTATTAACGTATGCTTTTTTCTCTCACTTTCATCTCACAAAAAATATAATTATCATAAAAATAATCAAAGTTACAAAACTCATAAATCATAATAAGCCATCTCTCTCGAACCCTTAATATAAGCCATTGTACAGCAACATCCAATACTAAGTAAAAAATGGTATAAACGTCTGCAAAACCTTTATTCCCCATTTCAAATCTGGGTGGTGCCTACATTAAAAACCCTAGGCCTGATTTTTCCTGCCTGCCAGCTTTTTTGTCTATTCTATTATTATATTTTTCTATACTGTAGAAAGATTCACACACATGTCTTTTCTTATCTCCTTTTCAATGATCTGTCCAGCCATATTGAACCAGCTTATGCTTTTATCAAGAACAACTGCATCACTGCTTATCACATTTTCCATATTTTCAAGTTCTTTATCTGCATTCCTTACAAGTTCTGCTTCTACATCATAATCATACTCAGCAAGCATATCTAATATCTTCATTTTCAGCCTGCCAGAATTAGATACTGGTTCATCCAGATAAAATACAGCTTTTCTTACTTTTAATTCCTCAAGCTTCTCTCCTATAAGGTTTATTGCCATATCCGTTTTATCAATAATCCTGTATGTTCCCCTAAGCCCTGCTAAATCACGTATTGTTCCATCCATGCATCTTATTATAGTAGAATTTGAAAGAGCCACTTCCAGTGTAATTATTATATTGAATCCATCAATATAAACGGTCCTATCCTCCAAAGAACACTTTATTTCCTTTTTGCTTCTCATTTCTATCGCTTCCTTCGACGATGTAGCTCTAACTAACGCAAGCCGCTGTCTTTCAGTAAGCAGATAGTGGTTTCCCACAAAAACAGATACATTTTTTATTGGATAATTTCTATTTATAAGCATAAAAATATCTTTCTGAGCTTCTCTTAATTTTTCCATTGATTTTTCGTTAAATTCTTTCTTATCGCTTTCTAAATATCCTCTTCTCACAATGTTACTACTCATATTATAATTTCTCACCTCTGAAATAGCTATTTATAATAATATGATTTCCTACTTTTTAATTCTATATGAATCTATGTTTATACAGAAAAACCCAAAAATAAAAAGTCATGAAGATATTATATCTGCATGACTTAAAAACTTTATCATAAAAATCCTATTATGATACAAGATTGCTATTATTTTTACATATTTTTCCCTCGTGGTTACTTCCTGCATAATTATCTTCATCTCCATAATGTCTTTTTATATTCTTTGTTTACTTTTCATTCCATATATTTTTATTGCCCTTTAAATCAATCTGCATTTATAGAACTGCTATATGCTATCTTCAAAAATAAATCCTCTAAGCATTTATTTATACTTAGAGGATTATTTATATTTATTCTTTTATTTCAGCTTTAACTATCTAATATTTATTATTAAAATCATTATATACTGTTCATATTAAAATATAAAACATTATAAAGCTTTTCTATAAATTCTTTTTATATCCTCAAGACTGAATTCCTTTGGATGTATCTTCATGCTTACAGCAGAAACCTTTAAACAGTTTTCTGCCATCCAATCTATGTCTTCCTCTCTGATTCCCTGCTCTCCTAAAGTAGTTTCTAAATCTAATTCTCTTAAAAGATTTCTTATTGCCACTACACAATCTTTTTCATCATTACCACCTAATAATTTAGAAATAACTGCAAACTTTTCAGGAGCTAAACTTATTGATTCTTCATAAATCACAGGAGTAAGTGCTGCAAGCCCTCTTCCATGAACTATATTTTTCAAGCCGCTTGCAGGGTGTTCCATTCCATGTGGAGCTGTAACACCTGCAGTATTTATAACCATTCCCCCTAAAGTACTTGCCCAAGTTATCTTTTCAAAAGCCTCCATGTCCTCTAGGTTATTATATGCTTTAACCAGATTTTCCCCTATAAGCTCTATTCCTTGAAGAGCCATCATTGTTGTAAGAGGCTGTGCATTTTTAGAAATGTAAGATTCCATATTGTGACACAATGCATCGAATCCTACACTTGCTAAAATATGTTTTGGCATTGTAGTCATCAATTCAGGATCTATAATTGAAGCCTTGGCAACAATGGCATTACATCTTAAAGATTTCTTGTCATTATTTCCAGGATTAGTAAGGACTGCAAATCCATTTCCTTCACTTCCTGTTCCACATGTTGTTGGTACTAAAACTATTGGAAGTGCCTTATCACTTGACATCTTTCCAAATATGTAATCTGAAACATCACCTTCATTAACTGTGATAAATGCTATTGCCTTGGCTGCATCCATTATACTGCCTCCTCCAAGACCTATAACAACATCACATTTTTCATTCTTAGCAATTTCTGCACCTTCATATGCTGTTGTTGTTAATGGGTTTTGTTCAACCTTATCAAAAACTATTGCTTCAATTCCAGATTCACTTAATAACTTAACAGTTTTATCTAATAGTCCTGTTTTCTTAGTACTATTTCTTCCTGTAACTATAATGGCTTTCTTTCCATACTTTAAAACTTCATTTCCTATTTCACTGACTCTTCCTCTCCCAAAAATAAGGTTTACTGGTAAGCTATAATTAAATTTCATAGTACTCTCTCCTTCAATATCTGTAATATTCATTCTTTAGCTTAAACTTATTTAAAAAACAAAAACAGCGCTCCGGACACTGTATCCAGAACGCCATTGTTCTATAAAGCTTCCTTAATTGCTTCTTCAAAAATTCCAAGTCCTGCTTCAAGCTGTTCATCAGTCATTACTAGTGGAGCTAAGAATCTTATAACCTGCCCATATGTGCCGCAGTTTTCAAGCATAAGTCCTTTATGAACTGCATTTTGTACTATTTTAGCGACAATTTCACCATTTGGAGCCTTTGATTTTTTATCAGTTACAAATTCTATTCCAATCATGCCTCCAAGTCCTCTTACATCTCCTACGACATCATATTTTTCCATCCATTTCTTATAAGCAGCCTGAACTTTTTCTCCTATTTCTAAAGATCTGTCTGCAAGATGATCTCTTTCCATAATTTCTATTGTCTTAAGTGCTGCAGCACATGCTAACGGATTACCACAGTAAGTTCCTCCAATAGTTCCTGGCAATACTGATTCCATTATTTCTTCTCTTGCAACTATTGCACTAAGGGGAAGTCCTGCACCAATTGATTTTGCAGTTGCTAAAATATCAGGCATAACTCCTGCTTCTTTCCAGTATTGGCTTGCAAACATCCTTCCTGTACGACAGAATCCGCTCTGTACTTCATCTGCAATTAGCATTATTCCATTTTCATCGCAGATTTTACGTACAGCTTTAATCCATTCAATAGGAGCTGGTATGAATCCGCCCTCTCCCTGTAGAGGTTCAACTACTATTGCTGCTATATAATCTGCTGGTGAACATTCTTCAAACACCTTATATATTGAATCAATATAATATTTAATTGCTTCTTCCTCAGTCATTCCTGCTGGCTTTCTATAAAGATATGGATATTCAGCTCTGTATACACCTTCGGGGAATGGTCCAAGACCTTTTGCATATGCTTTCTTAGAAGTCATTGCCATTGTAAGGTTTGTTCTTCCATGAAAGGCTCCTGAAAAGCATATTATATTAGGTCTCTTTGTAAATGCTTTTGCAACCTTTACAGCATTTTCATCAGCTTCTGCACCGCTATTTGCAAAATAAGTCTTTTTCTTATCTCCTTTTACAGGCACTATTTCATTCAGTTTTTCTGCAAGCTTTACATATCCCTCATGTGTTACTATATTAAACATTCCATGAAAATATTTTTCACTTTGTTTTTTTACTTCTTCTATGATTTCAGGATGACTGAAACCTACATTAAGTACTCCTACTCCGCCGATCCAGTCTAAAAATCTATTTCCATCAACGTCTTCAATCATTGCACCTTCTCCACGTTCAATAACAACTGGATAAACACATTTTATTGCACTTGGTACAGCCTCTGCACGTCTTGCAATAATCTTTGATGCTTTAGGACCTGGTAGTGTTTCTGTAATAATTTTTGGTAATTCATCTTTTAACATTATAAACATCTCCTCTGATTTTTATCACTCAAATTACTATTATTGAAACAAATATACATTTTCTTCATATAATTATGTAATCATCTGTATACTTTAAACAAAAAAGCGCCCTAGAATGAAATCTAGAACGCCATTGTTCAAGTACATTTATTTACTATATTTGTTTTTTCTTGTTATAATTATCTTAACACCAATTTTTTCTTTAAACAATGGTATCCAGCATAAATTTTATAGACTTTTTAGTGCTTTCAGCACAAGTTTGCTTAGTGAATAAGTCTATTAAAATTTTAATTATTCTACTCTATAAATTACGAAAGAAGGTATAAGCATGTCTATAAGTCTAAAAGAACTGCTAAATGAATCAAAAAATAAATACCAACTTAAACTTCTTGCCGGTGGAAATTCCCTAGATAATGTAGTAAGCTGGTTTCACTTTATGGAAGATGAATCTACAATAGATTTTATAAGGGGAAATGAACTTATTGTCACCACTGGTCTTGGTTCAAGTGATGAAAAATGGCTTGATGACCTCATAGAAGGTCTTATAAATCGAAATGCTTCCGGATTAATTGTCAATATAGGACAGTATATTTCATCTATCCCTAAGCATACAATTGAATTCTGTCAGAATAATAATTTTCCCCTGTTTACAATTCCATGGGAAATTCATCTTGTAGATATAATGCAGGATTACTGCAATAATATCCTTAAAGCTGAACAGAATAAATCAAATATATGTGCAGCCTTTTTCAATGCTGTCTTTTCTCCTCTAAATAAGGACTCATATGTACCATGCCTAAAACAGGCTGGATATGACTTGAATGCTGAATTTGCCGTTATATCCTTTGATCTGGAAAGCTCTATTTATGAAAAGGGCAATGACATAAAGCTAAAAAACTTTATCATGAGGCTTGAGAATGCTCTCAATTCTTTCCAATTCAAATATTGTCTGCTCCTTCAAAATAATGAACTCAGTATAATACTCAACTTTAAGACTGATTCCAGCTTATTAAATTATATAAAAGATCATGTAATATATCATTTTGAAAACTACTCAGAAGTAAATCACATGGGAATAAGCTCATCTGCAGTTTCTATAGACAGCTTATGCAGAGCATACAAGGAAGCATCTCAAGCTAAGTATAGTGCAATTAAAAATAACTCAGCTATAGTCTATTATGATGACATGGGAATAGATAAACTTTTCTTAAATGTAAATGATAGAAAAGTTCTTGAAGATCTATATAAAAAATTCTTAGGCATAATTAATGATTATGATAAGACTCACAAAACAGATTATGAAAATATATTAAAGATATACCTTAAAAACAACTGCAGTGTGCAGGCTGTTTCAAAAGAAACATACACTCACAGGAATACTATTAATTATAGGATAAAGAAGATCAAGGAAATCCTTCATACTGAACTTGATGACAGCGAAGAAAACTTTTACTTTATGCTTGCTTTTCATATAAAGGAAATTCTGGATATTACTTAGAATACACATTAGAAGTCAGCTATTCTTAATCAAAAGTTTAGTGTATAAAATTAACGATGCAGAAAAATTCATATAATCAAATCTTTCTGCATCCTTCTAAATAATCCCTATGATATTTTCATCTTAAGCTTACAAAAATATAGTCACATTTTATCTCCAGTAAAATACAGCATTAAAGCTTAATAATTCACTGCCTTCGTTTTTGTAGACATGGTCTTTGTCAGTATTGAATCTCATGGCATCTCCTTTTTCTACTGTATATCTTTCTCCATCTATTTCTAAAGTGAGTCTGCCTTCAATTATATTTATATATTCACATGTCTTTTCGCCATGAGAACCGCTTACATAAACTCCGCCTGGTTCTATTTCTATCATGTATATTTCAAAATTTCTATCCTCTTCATATGGGAAATATGAATATACGCTGTACTGATTCGTAGATTCCTTAGATGGTTCAAAGGATTCTTTTTTTATTATATATACTTCTTCCTTTGGAATGCATACAAGATCATTAAAAGATACTCTAAGCCCACTTACTATCTTTCCTAATATAGCAACTGTAGGGTTAGATTCACCTCTTTCAATCTGTCCAAGCATGCTTTTACTTACGCCTGTCTGCTCAGATACCGCATCGAGACTCATTTTCTTGCTTTTTCTTATTTTCTTCAAATTAATTGATACATTTCTATTTATATAATCCATTTTTCCTCCAAGTTTATTCAGTATATTATACCTTTAATCATCTGCACTATATTATGATGATACTTTAAAATTCAATTATAGATCCAGTCTTATTAGAAAATATATTCTTGCATTTCTTATTAATTATTCTTACTGCTTTTTCTCCTGTGCAGTGAGATAATCCTATGAACTTTAAATCAAGCTTCTTTAAATACTCTGCTGTTTCTTCTATTCTCTCTTCGTTGCTTTTAATAAGATGAGTTCCTCCTATTATTCCAATAATTCTTTCTCCAGATACCTTTCTTATACTGTCTATAATATTCAGTATTCCAGGATGAGAGCACCCAAGCAGAATAATAAGTCCATAATCACATTTTACACCTATGCAGATTTCATCATCAAATTTATCAGTTACAAATTTATCTTCGGATACCTTTATCATCATATTTCTGTTTTCTTTTTCTTTCTCATGAATTCTTTCAAAGTTTGAAAACACATAAATTTCATCATTTATTTTCATCATTTTTTCTGAAACATAGCTAACTTCAGCTTTCTTTGATTTTAAATATTCTTCATCGAAATCTATTCCTATAAATTTATATTTACCATACTTTAAATATAAATCCTTTTCATCTTTTGTCACATAGCGATATCTTTCTCTATTTAAAAAGAAGTTCTTTCCAAGTACTACATTGGTATTTATTTCAAACGTATTGAATAAACGTTTAAGACCTCTACAGTGATCGTAATGTGAATGACTTAAAATTACTTTGTCTGTAGTTCTTAAATCTATATTCATTTTTTCTGCATTTTCAATGAAATCACCAGACTGGCCTGTATCGAATAGTATATTTCCATGTGAAGTCTCTATAAAAAATGACAAACCATGCTCATTTTTTAATAATCCCTCATCATCCCCTGTATTTTCAATAAGCGTTGTAATTTTCATATAGCTCCCCCTTATTACAATATGATAGTGTAAAGCTGTTTACACTACGCTTTTTAATTTTTCTTTATATTTCAATGGTTCCGACCGTTTTTTTGTATAAAAAAACAACGACCCCCTCAATTTCATGTTATTATTGAATCACCACAAAACAAAACTCACATGAAAGGTTGTCGTTATTATGGAATCAATTATAACTTATTTACTACTATATAATCAATATCTAATTAAACTTGTTGGTGAATTACTTTTATTTATTGCAAAATACATACCACTCAAACAAATGTTATTTGATGATTCAAATAGCCCAAAATATCAAAAATTTAAAGTAGACAGACTACCTAAAATCTTAAAATTCGAAAAAGTGGATTATATATTACTTTTAGAATATTACA
>JAEWQX010000220.1 GCA_023399035.1 Bacillota bacterium
GTTACTCCACTTCCCTTAAGCTGAAGGTCAAATCTTTCTCCACTTTTGGATAAAAACTCTCCTAATAAAACAGCTCTTCCATCACCAAGCATTGTAAAATATCCAAACTGATGTCCTGCATATGCCTGCGCAATAGGAGTTGAGTCTTCTAAAATCTTATTTCCAGAGAGGACACCTGTACCGCTGCTGCTCTTTAGAAATTCCACATCAAGTCCAAGTTCCTCTGCAAGGGAATCATTAAACATCACAATGTCAGGAGAAGGAACTTCATCAGGGTACTGTTTAGAATAAAATATTTCTGGAAGATTTATATAGGTATTTTCTAATTTTAAATACTTATTTGAAATTATTCTTTCGCTGCTCATTTTTCCTCCTTTTCATCATATATGCATTATTATAGACATTGTTGGTTTAAACATATAATATAGTATTATGCTGGTACAATTCTGTATAAGCTCCCACTATATTTTAAAATCTGTATTTATAATACGATAATTCAAAAGATTCTCAAACACAGAGGATTGTGTAAGAAATTTTAATTTTAAAAATTTTTAGAAGTGGCTATATTGCATATAAGAATTATTAATGGGAAAATCATTCAGCTGCAATTCCCTTTTTATGTTTCCGCCAAAATTATTTGTGATACTTCATTTGTTATTAGCTGAACTCCAAAATTAATACTAACTAGTAAAAGCTATCACTCATATTTTGTGATAGCTCATAAACTTAATTTTAATAATAATTTACAAGGTTAATCATCATCTTATCGTATAATTATTTTGATTTTTTATTTCTAACTGGTACAAATTGTGAAGTTGTATCATTAGGATCTATATACTTATAATCTCCATTTTCATCTTTTCTAAGTCCTAAAGATGCCATTTTCTTTTTTGTATTTTTATGTTTTGTAGCCATCCTAATCACCTCAAGATTTATCTTACCCAGTTCAGATTACATTTATTCTCTTTATAGTAATTACAGCTTTATAAGTTTGATTATTTCATCGATTTTCTTTGCACCAAAGTAAATTTTTTCATCATTTTTATTATTTAATTTATTTCTTTTAAAGTTCTTCTGGAGCCTACTGGATAAAATACAAATACTGACCAGTAACCTTTAACTAAATTTTAATGTAACTTCCTTGAATTCTCACTTGAGATGTAAAAGCTGTATGCAAGCACTATTCAAAAATAAATTTCTCTAAAAATCAAGATATGTTGTATTTTCAGGAATTCCTGTTACTGATGTATTATAACCCTCATCTAATGAATTTATTGCTTCCATATCATCAGTAGAAAGTTCAAAATCA
Organism: Bacillota bacterium; assembly: GCA_023399035.1. Classification (GTDB taxonomy): domain Bacteria; phylum Bacillota; class Clostridia; order Clostridiales; family Clostridiaceae; genus Clostridium. The sequence goes on from JAEWQX010000220.1 coordinate 1,310, forward strand.
AAAATATCAAAATTTTCTTTTATTCTTCCTTCGTTTGATGACTTTGGTATAGGAATTACACCTCTCTGCACATGCCATCTCAATACTATCTGTGCTATTGTCTTTTTATATTTTTCTGATAATCCTATTATGAGTTCATTTGAAAATATTCCTCCTCTCATTATAGGGCTCCATGCAACAAGCTGAATCTTGTTCTTATTGCAGTAATCCAGCATTTCATTTTTACTATTTTGTGGATGCAGTTCAACTTGATTTACCATAGGCATTATTTCTGCAGTTTTCTTTAATTCCTCAAGATGTCCTATTTTAAAATTGCAGACACCAATGGCTTTTACTTTACCGCTTTTATAAAGATCTTCAAAAGCTCTCCATGTTTCAGCATTTAATTTATTTGGCCAGTGGACAAGATATAAATCCATATATTCTACCTGAAGTCTCTCCAATGATTTATTAAAGGCTTTCATTGTGTTTTCATATCCATGATCATCATTCCAAAGTTTTGTAACCAGGAATATATCTTCTCTGTTTATTTTACTTTCTTTTATTCCATTGCCAATTCCAGTTTCATTTCCATAAAATGAAGCAGTATCTATCTGTCTGTACCCTGTTTCTAATGCGTATTTTACTATCTTTGCAGTATCTTCATCATTACCTGATTTGTATGTGCCAAAGCCCATTGACGGCATTTTCACACCATTATTTAATAATTTAAAATTGTTATTCATATATGTTACCTACCTTTCAAGAATATAATCAGTATTAGAACTCAGGTTTATTTAAACCGAATATCATTTATCAAATCTAAATAATTTTAGCAAGCTCAGAAAATATATTGTCAGCTATGAATTTCTTCTGTTCATGTCTTGATTCAATAGGAACTTTTATCTTCCTTTCTACAGATGGATTTTCATCATATTTTATGCAGAAATATACTTCACCCTGAACACTGTCCTTATTATTCACATCAACATTGCTTAATGTTCCTGTAACTCCAATTCCTATGCTGCTTTTCATCTTTTCCCTGCATACTTCAGCCATCTTTAATGCTGTTTCTCTTGAATAAACTCCATATGTCTCAATAATTTCTTGTGGCACTCCCAAAGCTATTTTCTGTCTGTTTGAGTAAGTTACAAATCCACCTTCTGTAATGTTTGAAGCTCCTTCAACATCAGTAATGCTGCTTATGAGAAATCCACCTGTACAGCTTTCCATTGTTGTTATGCTTATTCTTTTTTTAATAAGCATCTTTACCACATCTTCAATTCTCATATATATCATTTCCTCCCACTGTAATTTTCTGCTTATATATACTTACAATATTATCAAAAACAACTTTGTTTTCAAACACTTTCCTCTACAGACTAGTATTTTAATAAAATACTGTTGATTAATTTTATATTTAGAGATATACTCTAGTTGGTAAATATTATATAAGCGTGCTAGGGGTGCCTTTGGCTGAGAAGTGAATTTTCACTAACCCTCAACACCTGATCTGGTTAGAACCAGCGTAGGGAAGTGTTTTGAAGATTAATCAAATCGTATTCCTTATTTGGAATGCGTTTTTTTATTTTCAGACAAACTCCCATATTAAAATAATAAAAGGGGGATGTTTACCATGATGTCAATAAAAGAAATTTTTTCACAGTTTTTCAGTAAAATCCATGAGATTTTTATGAGCCTGCCTCAGAATGTCTCTGATATTTTGAAAAGTCCATTAACTTTACTGGCTTTAGTTGCCTTTGTAATAATACTGTTGCTTTTAATGAAAGCGCGAAATATAAAATTTGATTCTAAGATGATTACTACCATTGGCTTAACTCTTGCTTTGACCACAATTTTAGATCTGCTTAAAATCTATCATTTCCCTCAAGGCGGTGGAGTTACACTAGGTTCAATGGTTCCAATTCTTCTTTTATCTTATATGTACGGACCTTTAGTGGGAATGCTTACAGGATTTTTATTTGGAATACTTTCATTGTTGTTTAATCCATATATATTACATCCTATTCAAGTGCTATTTGATTATCCATTGCCATACTTAGCATTAGGTATAGCTGGATTCTTCCCTAACAAGAAGATTTTAGGCGCTATTATAGCTATCTTTTCTAGATACCTATGCCACTTTATCTCTGGTGTAGTCTTCTTTGGAAGCTTTGCACCTGAAGGAATGTCTCCTTGGATTTATTCCTTAACTGTCAACGGATTGCTTGGCCTTGCTGAAGGAACTATATGTGTAGTTGTCCTTTTGGTATTACCAGTCAACTTATTGATAAAATCAGCCAATGTATCATATAGAAATTCAGCTAATGCAAATTTATCACAATCAAAATAGTCATACTTATAGAAAGAGCCGCATCTTAAGTACATGATGCGGCTCTTTATTAGTAATTCTAAACTATATAAATTTTTAAGAGTTTAATCTTCTTACATTCCACTTTACAAATAATATCAGTCCCAAATTGATTATTAGTGTTATCAATAAAATTATACTCACTGGTACTCCTATATCTATTATCTGTCCAAAGATCAACTGTCCTGGTGCAACACTTACAGTTGCTATAGCTGTTGATAGTGCTGATACACTGCCTAACATATAATCTGGTACTGCCTTTTGTATAAAGGTTAAGGTAAGCACATTTGATAATGATAAAGATAACATTATTGCCATACCAGAAAAAGCAAACAATCCAGCAGTCACATAGTTATTAATCTTAACAAACCCTATTATTGACATTAATGTAACACCTGCAATCATTGGTATATATGTATAATGGACTTTTCCTATGGAAAACATCTTTGGCTTTACACTTATCCATAGTCCACCGCATATCATCCCCAAAACACAGATAGCTTCTACTATTCCATATACTTCTGAAGGCAGTCCCAGGAAAATATTTATGAAATATGGAGCTACTATAGATAATATTGGAACTATGAAAATATTGCATAAAGCATATGATATTATTATTCCTAATACTATTTTATTTTCATTCTTTAAATATACAAAAGTATTTTTCATATCTATGAAAGACTTCTTAACAAAATCTATTGAAAATAATTTATCTAATTTTATACTTTTATTTTCAGGAACATGATCTTCTTCATTTCCTTTTGTAATACAATCATTTGATAATTCAACATCACTTTTATTATTGTTCTTTTTATCATGTACTACATCTGGAATATCAAGGAATAATTCCATTACTGCTGATACTAGAAAGCTTGCTGCATTTATCAGCACTATAATTTTAATTCCAACCAATCCATATAGAATTCCTGCAATTATTGGACCTGCAAAGTTTACAGCTGAGCCTACCTGATTGATTATTCCATTTGCCGAAGTTAATTTTTCTTCCTCTACTATCTGTGGAATAGAAGAAGTTACTGCTGGTCCATATAATGTAAAGCATATTGACAGGATAAACATTACTGATCCAACTATATATACATTATCATTTCCTTTAAATAATACTAAAGCATAACATCCTATCAATATTGAACAAAAGAAATCCAGGGAAATCATTATCTTTTTTCTATTTATTTTATCACTTACTCTTCCTGCAATAGGTGCAAACAAGATATAAGGTATTGTTGATATTGCAAGTATGTTGGCAAAAGAAGCAGTGCTTCCTGTAAATTCAAGCAGGTATAAAGACATACTGAATCTTTGTACTGCATTTCCGAAAAGAGATATTATCTGACCCAGGACAATTATTATAAAGTTTTTATTTCTCATGGACCCTCCCTAAACAGCTCATATTCCATACATATTGGATATTCACCATTTTCGCTATTTACAAGGCTTGCATCTATTCCATAAATTTCTTTTAAGGTTTCCTTATTTATTACATCTATAGGTCTTCCCTCACAGATGATTCTACCTTTTTTTAATCCGATTATATTATCTGCAAATCTGCAGGCATTGTTAAGTTCATGAAGAACAATTACCACTGTAATCTTTTTTTCTTTATTAAGCTTTTGAAGCACTTCAAGGACTTCAAGCTGATAAGACATATCCAGGTAAGTAGTAGGCTCATCAAGCATTATTATTTCAGTCTCCTGAGCAAGTGTCATTGCAATCCATGCTCTCTGTCTCTGACCTCCAGATAGGTTTTCAACTTCCCTGTCTGCAAACTCACTAAGACCTGTCTCTCTTATTGCCCAGTCTATTACTTCCTTATCGTGGCTGTTAAGGCCTCCTATCATTTTCTGATGTGGGAATCTTCCAAAAGCCACAAGCTGCCTTACAGTCAATCCACTTGGACACACTGGTCCTTGAGGAAGGAATGCAACTTCCTTTGCTATATTCTTTTCCTTTATCTTCTTTATATTTTTTCCATTTATAAATATATCACCATTTTTAGGTTTATTGATTCTTGATATGGTTTTGAGCAGAGTAGACTTCCCACAGCCATTTGCACCGATTATTATGGTTATTTGCCCTTTTGGCACTGCTAAATCCAGATCTTGAATTATTATGTTATCTTCATATGATACGCATAAGTTTTTTACACTGATAGCTTCCATAATTATTTCTCCTTCATCATTAAATAAATAAAATATGGTACTCCAAAGACTGACACAGTTATACCAACTGGAATTTCAATTGGAGAAAATAAATTTCTTGAAACTGAATCTGCAAGAAGGACAATTATTACGCTTATAATTGCAGAAACAGATATGAATTTTTTATGATATGGCCCGACTAATTTTCTTGCAATATGAGGAGATATAAGTCCTAAAAATCCTATATTTCCTGCAAATGCTGTAGCGCTTCCAGCTAGTATTACTGCAAAGATAAGGAATTTTTTTCTTTCCTTTTCCAAATTTAACCCCAATGATAATGCAAGTTCATCTGAAAGGTTCAATACATCAAGTTTTTTATGATTCAGCATCACCAATATAAAAAATACTGATACAATTGGAATTATAACTTTTGCATAACTCCATCCAGCCCCCCATAGACTTCCTGATGTCCATACCAGTACCCTGTTATAATCACCAACACCGCCTCTGAAAGTAAAAAATGTTATAAATGCATTAAGACCTGCATTTAAGCCGATTCCTATTAGCAATAGCCTCTTAGGCCTTATTCCGCCTCTGCTTGACATCATGTATATTACAAATGATGTAACTGCTGCTCCTGCTATTGCCATAAAAGGCAGTACAAATATTGAAGCTTTTCCAAGCTCACTGTAATAACTTCCTGTAGAATATGTAATAAATAATACTGCTGCAACAGCTGCTCCTGCATTTATTCCTATTATTCCTGTGTCAGCAAGATCATTTTTAGTTATGGTTTGAAGCACAGCACCTGCTGTTGATAATGCAATACCTACAAAGGCTCCAACGAGAAGTCTTGGAAGTCTTATGCTTAATATTGCAGTATTTTGAAGTTTTGTTCCATTTCCAAGAAGTGTATTTATTACTTCAATTAAAGAAACCCTATAAGTCCCCCAGCATAATGTAACCATAAAGGAGATGACCAATAAAGCCAGTAAAGCTGTTAATGCTAATTTAAATCTGTTTTTCTTCATTATCCTCTCTCCTTTCTCGCTACTGAAATGAAGAATGGTATTCCAATCAATGCAGTAAACACTCCTATTGGTGTTTCATATGGATCAAACATCATTCTTGCAGCAATATCAGCATAAGTTAATAAAACTGCTCCAAATAAAAATGAACACGGTATATTTTTTCTATAATCTTCTCCAAGAATTTTTCTAACCACCTGTGGCACTATAAGCCCTACAAATGCTATATTTTTTCCAACTGCTACAGCTGCTGCACACATTGGTATTATTACCATAAGAGTTATAAATCTTATCTTTTCCGGATTCTCTCCAAGGCCAATTGCAACATCATCTCCAAGATTCAATATATTTATCTCTGGCGATAATAAAACTGCTATTATCAGTCCTATAATTCCTGCTGCAAATACTAACTTGAAGTCTGACCATCCTGCATTTCTAAATCCACCAGATACCCAGAATCCTATCATCTGCGACTGATTTGATAAAAGTCCTATTATTGTTGTCAAGGAAATAAAAAATGTGCTCATAGCTGTTCCAGCTAAAAGTATCTTTGCAATAGAGTTATTATTTGCCTTTTTCGATATAAACATCAAAACTATTATTCCTGTTATAAATGCTCCTATAAACGATGCTATCATTACATTTTTAGTATTTACTGCAATTTTTGCAGCGTAAAAAATCGATATTACAAGAGTTGCTCCCTGGCTTACTCCAAGTATTGAAGGCTCAGCTATTGGATTCCTTGTAACACCCTGAATCATTGCACCTGTCACTCCCAGTATCCCTCCTGTAAGAAGTACACAAAGGACTCTTGGAATTCGTACATCCCTTACAAGCATAAATTCCAGACTTTCATTGTAATTGAATATACTATTCCAAATATCAGAAAAACTAATAGGAACGGATCCAAGCCTTATAGCTAGAACCATTCCTCCTATTAGAAGTAACAAACTACAAATCACAAATATTGTTGCTGTATGTTTCTTACTTTGTTTCATTTAACATTTCACCTATTTCATCTACTAATAATTCTCTTCCTATTGGGCTGTATCCTTGATTGAAGTATGGTGATGCTTCAAGGACAACAACGTGATTTTCCTTAACAGCAGGAAGGCTGTTCCATATGCTGTTGCTTTGAAGCTGTGCTAAGTCTTCATCTGTTGCTATTAAGAATATGTAATCACTCTTAATTGATGCTAAGCCCTCATACGTTACAACTGGAAGGCTTATATCAGTCTGTTCTGGCATTCCTTCAGGTTTTGCAAGACCCATATCGTCATATAATACGCTTCCGAATCCTGCTCCATCAAATATGAAGAATTGTCCGCCGCTTGCAAGGAATGAAAGATATGTTGTATCATCACCATATTCTGCTTTAATCTTATTCCCTGCTTCCTGAGCATTAGCTTCATAATCTGCTAACCATTTATCTGCTGCATCTTCTTTATTAAAGACTTTTGCAAAAGCTTTCACATCCTCTTTCCAGTCTAAAGCTTCTAATTGAATCATTACTGTTGGAGCAATTTCACTTAATGCATCATACATCTTTTCCTGAACTGTTGAAATAACTATAAGATCTGGATTTAAATTCATCACGGCTTCCACATCCATAGTGTCCTGCATGCTGTATCCTAAAATTTCTGCACCTTTTAACGTATCTTCTAAATATGATGGAAACTTTGTGTAATCATAGGCATCACTATTAGCTGTTCCTACAACCTTGTACCCAAGTATTGATAAAATATCACTATTACCACTTAAATCAACTATTCTTTGTGGATCTTCAGGTATTTCTACCTCTCCTCTTACATCTGTAACTGTTACAGTTTTTCCTGATGATTTATCGCTGCTTGGACTGCTTCCAGTTCCACATCCTGTAAACATCATAACTGCCATACAGGAAAGAGCTAATATCTTAAATAATTTTTTCTTCATGTGTATACCTCCATATTTTCTATAGATTTATTTCTATCTTTTTTCTGCCGTTTCAGCTGTTTATAATTGTATATGAGAGTCATTATCATTTCAATATATGCACCTAATATAATAATTTTATCATCTAATATAATAATTTTCGTTATAATAAAATAACACTATTTATCTTCTCCAAAGTATGGATAAATAATTCTATAGCAGCTTCTCATTAATAAACTTTTATATTAAAATGAATGTGAATTATTCTATATTGATTTTCTGGAGATAATAATAAAAAAATAATAGTGGCAAATGTTAACTAAAGCTATATATTTATAAAAATTACTAACTTAGTAATGAAAGGATTATTATATGATTTCTAAAAAACCAGATGAATTTCAAACTAAAGTTTTAAATAAAATTACTTTTTCGCCTTTTCTAATGAAGGATTATATACTTTATAAAAATGAAAACAGGCCTGAACTTGGATATTTCATGAAATATACACGGAAAGGTTATTATGATTTTGGAATAGGTGACTATACAATTCCCTCAGATTTTTCTCTTTCATTTAATCACAAGGAAGAATTAATGCGTTTTGGAACTGTCTATACTGGAGAGACACAATTTGAAATAGAAAACAATCCTGTTTCTTCATTCAGCCCCTCATCATTTTTTGTAGTTGAAAAGAACATAAAGGGAAAACAAGTATGGAAAAAAGGTCAGCATTTCCATGGTGCAGAAATAACCATTTATAAAAGGTATTTTGATGAAGTCATAAATCCTAACTTCCCAAGTATTATTGACTTTGACAGCTTTATAAGCAATTATACATATCATTATCTTCCTTTAGAGATAGCTTCTATAATCCAAAAACTAAGAAGCATGGCTGAAGCAGATCTTTTAAATCCCTTATATCTTGAAAGCAAGATTTTGGAGTCTGTTGCCCTGCTTTACAATGAAATAAATTCTTCAAATGAAAATACTTTTACTAATCAGATAAATTATGGTGATATAAACATAGGAAAAAACAGGCGTGTCTCCTTAACTGCTTCTGATATCAGTGCACTTCAGAAGGCCTATGATATCTTAACCGAAGAAGCTTTAAATCCTCCCACAATTAAGAGCTTAAGCAAGATGGTTTTCTTAAACGAACAGAAATTAAAGGCAGGATTTTCAGCAAAATACCATATGACAATAAGCCAATATACAAATTCTATAAGGATGGCCATGGCTGAAAATCTTCTTTCTACAACAGAGCTTAGCATAGATGAAATTTCTAATATGGTTGGATATAACTATAGCGGGAATTTTGTGAAAATGTTTAAGAAAACCCATGGGAAGACACCTCTTGCCTTTAGAAAAAGTAAAAGATAAAAAATTACCAGCTTTAACTTTTTCCATGTTAAAGCTGGCCGTTATATTAAAAAGTGTGGAAATTTATTTCAAGTCCACACTGCTTTGATTTTTATAAGTCTTTTATGGCAGGAGACTGTATCAGCCTGCCTGTATAATCAAATCTTGATCCATGACATGGACACTCCCATGTAAGTTCATCTGCATTCCAATGAAGCTGGCATCCCAAATGTGTACATTTCGTTGATACAATAAACGCTTTTCCTTCTTCATTTTTGTACACTCCAACTTTACTGCCATTATGTTCAACGATTCCAGCATGACCATTTTGTATATGTTCCATTTTACTGCTGGGAATATATATTTTTTCTGCAATAAAATTCTTGGTGGTTTGCCCCATATCTTTTGCTATATTTTCTATTGATGCAGATAAATCAAACCTCTTTGGAGAAAATATTTCTGAAAAATCATTTTCTTTTCCAAGTATCATATCAGAAATTATCATTGCTGATACCATAGAACTCGTCATTCCCCATTTATTGAATCCTGTAGCTACAAATACATTGGGTGTATCATCAGAATATCTTCCAATATAAGGTATTCTATCTATAGTCATGCAGTCCTGAGCTGACCAGTGATATTTTTCTTTTGATTCTGGAAATAAGTCTTTTGCAGCTTTTCTTAGATTTTCATATCGTCCTCCTGATTCATTTTCTCCAGTCCTGTGACTTATACCTCCCATAAGCAGTAAATTCTTATAAGTTCTAAATGAATATCCGTCTTTATCAACATCTATATACATTCCATCTATATGTGGTACATTTTCTAGTGCAAGTACATAAGACCTTTCCTGGTGCATCTTTAAAAAATAATACCCAGGTGTATTCATTATTGGGTAATGTGTTGCTACTACTATATATTGTGCACTTATGTTCCCTTTATCTGTAACAACCATGTTTTCTTTAATTTCCAATGCTTTTGTGTGTTCATATATTTCAAGATCTTCACATATATTATTCAAGAACTTAAGAGGATTAAACTGTGCCTGATTATTAAACTTTACAGCACCGTTTATTTTAAATGGAAGAACGCTTTCCTCTACGTATTCTGCATCAATTGAAAGCTTTGCTGCTGCTTCTGCTTCTTTTTTCAGCATATCTGTTTCATTTAACGAATATACATATGCAGGCTTTTCTTCAAAATCGCATTCTATCTTTCTTCCTTCAATAATTTCTTTATATCTTCGTATTGCAGTTTCATTGGCTTCAGCATACTGTCGTGCCTTTTCTTCTCCAAATTCATTTATTAATTTATGATAAATTAAATCATGCTGGCTTGTTATCTTTGCAGTTGTATTTTTAGTATTTAAACCTGCAGTTTCACCACAATCAATCAATACTACATCCCTGCCATTTTCCTTTAGCATATATGCTGTTAATATTCCAGCTATCCCCGCACCAATAATCAAAATGTCAGTTTTTATATCTTTATTTAAAGCCTCCCTCTTTTTTAATTTACAGTCTTTGCTCCATACTGAGTCCATAAATATCACCTCTGGTTTAGTATTCCATTATAAAGTGAATTATATCCTTCCCCTTATAAGATATAGTTCTTTAGAAATCAGTGTTTTATCAGACTTCAATAAATTAAATATCACTTTACAAATAGTACAAGTCCCAGATTGATTATTCCATTGCAGAGTAATATTATTTTATTGTTTTATTTAGCTCTGCTAATATTTTCTCTACTTCTTCAGAATTATTAAACGAAACATCATTAATTTTATTTATTGATTTAGTGACATCATCAATTGATATGGTCATTTCGTTTAAAGTGTCATTTATACCAGTAACAGATTCTGCACTCATTTGCGCTAATTTCCCCATTTCGTTTGCAACTATAGTAAATCCTTTTCCATATTCTCCTGCTCTTGCAGCTTCAATTGATGCATTCAGAGAAAGCATTTTAGTACGCGATGTATTTGTCTTTATGGAATCCACTACATTATATACTGCGTCTATATTTTTTTCTAATTTCTCCATATATTTATTGACTTCTTTTAAGTAACTTGTTGTGTCCACTGCAGCATTTAAAATATTACAAATTGAATCTCTAGATTCTTCTAAAACTTTTTTTACCTCATTTGCCTGATGCTCAAGCTCTTCAATCTTCTCTACAGAATATACACACGCTATACATCCTACAACTTGTCCATTGTCAAATACCGGAACCAAATTTCCTTCAATTGATATACCAAATACTTCTTTAGGAAGAGTATTATGTACGGTTTTTCCAGTATTCATTGCCTGAAATAATTTATCATTTTTATCTTCAAGCTTAAATCCAATATCAAAATGTAATGGGAAACTATTAGATTTTTGGAAATGTAATACAGTTCCATCTCTATCCCATACACTTATTGCTAAATCCTCTTCAACCATACTCTTCATAATTGGAATCATTTCTATTATTCTTTGTAGTTTTTCTTGTGTCATTTTATATCAATCCTTTATCTTTTTTTTCTCACTCTGATTTATCGTAATGCTTTATAAAAACTTAATATAAAATTATATTTTGACTAATTTCAAATGAAATTAAACTAATAAAAAATTCATAGGTAAAACGTATGGTTGATTATAGTTTATATGGTGGTGTTAATATAAAGTAGTGGACACATTAAGACGAACTAAGTAAAATGATATTTAGTTTAAAAAAGGATGAATACTCTTACAAAGAAATGAAATAATTAAGAAGCATAACTCAAATGAGCTATGCTTCTTAATATGGTAATTTATTTTAAAGTTAAATGTAAATCAAACATTTATAGGATACTTTATCCTTAAAATCACTTTTTCAAATTTAGTTATTTCTCCTATTATTTATGGCTGCATTGATGATCAGAACCATGGCTTCCGCATCCATGATCTCCACATGTATGTTTACCTTCATGTTTATGATGTGAGCATTCAGTATTTGGATTATATGATAGATTTCCAGCTAAAAATGACTGTACTTGGTCGTCTGCATTCCCTTTTGCACCTGGATAGATTTCTATTCCGTTAGCAGCTAAAGCATTCTTTGCACCGCCACCAATTCCTCCACATATCAATACATTAACATTTCTATCTTTTAAAAATCCTGCTAATGCACCATGGCCACTCCCATTTGTATCAACTACTTCACTTGATACTACTTTCCCATCTTCTACATCATATAACTTGAATTTTTCACTGTGTCCAAAATGTTGAAATATTTCTCCTTCATTATAAGTTACTGCAATTTTCATATTTTTCTCTCCTTTTAGTAAGATACAATCTTCTTTTTTTATATTTTCATCCTGGCAGCACCTGTTTCTGCATAATTCATAATTGCCTCCAGAAATATTAAGCCCTGTTCCTTCAACTAAAAATCTCGAAATCTTTTTTCTTGCATCCATGTATAGCGCCTGAAAGGTAGCCCTTGAGATCTTCATCTGCCTTGCACTTTCTTCCTGCGTAAGCCCTATATAATCCATAAGCCTTATAGCTTCATATTCTTCTATATCCAATAAAATTGTATTATTGTTTTTAAAGTTTAAAGATTTAAATTCACTGCACTTTGGCATGTTGCAGACTCTTCTGAATTTATTAGGTCTTGGCATTAATTCACCTCCAATTACACATACATTAATATTTTCTTCCTATGTATTATCTATGTTATTAGTATATCACAAAGTTATTGGCATATGTCAATAACTTTGTGTAATTATTTATATATTGCTCATTTTTTACATTATAAATCTCAGGATAAGAACTTTGATTTATCTTTAGTATATATCCATAATTAATTATTCAGTATTATACTTATTTAATTCTCAAATTTATCTTAATAAATTTTCTTTATATCTATTATGTATAGAATTTAATTATTAAATAACTAATAATTTTTTTAATTTACATATTTTTTGATTTGAATATAGTAATAGTTTAGATATAATATAACAATGACAATAAATATTAATTTATGATAACATATGATTATAATTCCCTTGTATCGCTGCATGTGAATACATAACTTCATCAGAAAAGAAAGTAATAGAATAAGAGGATATATCTCCCTATTCTTTATATAAATAAAATATTATTAAACTGAGGAGAAGAATAATGCTGATTATTAAAAGAGACAAAAGTGTAGAGGACTTTAATCCTGAAAAGATTAAAAATGCTATTTTAAAAGCAATGAAATTTGGAATAGGAAATATAAATGAAAATATTGCACAAGAAATATCTATAAACATATATTATGTTTTTGAAAATGAGAAAACACCTCCAACAGTTGAACAAGTTGAAAACCTAGTTTATTACGAACTTGTCAAAAACGGATTTGAGGGCGTTGCAAAAGCATATGAAGGATACAGAGCCGTTCAAGAATTCAAAAGACGTAAAAATACTACTGATGACGGCATTATCAGCCTTTTAAACAGCACTAATGAAGATGTGCTTAAAGAAAACTCAAATAAGGATGGAAATATTGCTGCAACGCAGAGAGACCTTATTGCAGGAGAAGTCAGCAAGGATATAGCAAGACGTAAACTCCTTCCAACCAATATAGTTCAGGCTCATGATGAAGGAATACTTCACTACCATGATATGGATTATGCAATCCAAAACATACACAATTGTTGTCTGATAGATTTAGAAGATATGTTCACAAATGGAACTGTAATTAATGATAAGCTTGTAGAAACACCACGCAGTTTCAGTACAGCATGTACAGTTGCTACTCAGATTATGGCTCAGGTATCATCTAATCAATATGGAGGCCAAAGTATAACAATTAAACATTTAGCTCCATACCTAAAAATAAGCTTTGATAAATACTATAACAAATATTTAGCTAAATGTGATAAAGAATTAGCTTTTGAATTAGCTACAGAAAGAATGATGGAAGAGCTAAAAAGCGGGGTTCAGACAGTAAGATACCAGCTTTCAACATTACAGACAACAAACGGACAAAGTCCTTTTGCAACTGTTTATCTTGAAATTATTGAAGGCGATGAATTTGAACATGAACAGGCACTGATATGTGAAGAAATGATCAAACAGCGTCTTGAAGGAATGAAGAACTATAAGGGACAGGAAATTGGAGAAACATTCCCTAAACTTATATATGTTCTTGATGAACATAACTGCTTAGAAGGCGGCAAATACGACTATATAACAGAACTTTGTGCTGAATGTAACGTAAAGAGATTAGTTCCAGATTATCAATCTGCAAAAATAATGCGTCAGAACTATGAAGGCTGTAATTTTCCACCAATGGGATGTAGATCACATCTTTCACCATATAAAGATGAAAACGGCAATTATAAATGGTATGGCAGATTCAATCAAGGTGTTATAAGCTTGAATCTGCCTCAGATAGGTATAATAGCAAACAAAGATATGGACCTTTTCTGGACATTATTAGATGAAAGATTAGAATTATGTAAAGAAGCATTATTATGCAGACACAGGCTTCTTCTTGGAACAAAATCTGACGTAAGCCCTATCCACTGGCAGTATGGAGCCTTAGGAAGACTTAAGAAGGGTGAAGTTATTGATGAGCTTCTTAAGAATAACTATTCAACTTTATCTTTGGGATATGTTGGTATCTGTGAAATGACATATGCTATGCTTGGTGTAAGTCATACTACTAAAGAAGGTGAAAAATTTGCTTTAGAAGTAATGAACTTCATGAAGAAAAAATGCGATGGCTGGAAGAAAGAATATAACCTAGGCTTTGGTCTTTATGGAACTCCTGCTGAAAATCTTATATATAGATTCTGCAGACTTGATAAAGAAAGATATGGGGAAATTGAAAATGTAACTGATAAGATGTATTACACTAACAGCTACCATGTTCATGTTACAGAAGAAATTGATGCTTTTGAAAAACTTGAATTTGAAAGCCAGTTCCATGCAATAAGCAGTGGTGGATGCATATCTTACGTAGAAGTACCTAACTTAAGCAAAAATTTAGATGCTGTAAAGTCAATAATAAACTTCATCTATCACAACGTACAATATGCTGAAATCAATACAAGACCAGATTTATGCTACAAGTGCGGGTATACTGGAGAAATTCAAAATGATGAAAACTTAAACTGGTACTGCCCAAACTGTGGTAACAGAGATGAAAGTGAAATGCAGGTTATGAGAAGAACATGTGGATATATAGGTTCGTCATACTGGAGCAAAGGCCGTACAGCTGAAATAAAGGAAAGAGTCCTTCATTTATAAAAAGTAAAAGATAAGTAAGTAAGACGTAAGAGTTTTAGATGAAAACCGCTGGTTTTCTTACATTATATTTTTGAAACAGCTCTGCTGTTTTTCTTTGAATTTTCACTCTTGCCTCTTACTTATTCACTATTTTTCTATGTTTATGCTTTAATATGAAAGTATATACATTTTGATTATTAATGAAATAAAAGGGGGTAAATAAATATGTATTATTCAAAAATCAAGTTCAATGATGTTGCTAATGGTCCTGGATTAAGATTAAGCTTATTTACTTCTGGATGCACTCATCACTGCATTGGCTGCTTTCAGCCTGAAACCTGGGATTTTAAACATGGAGAGCCTTTTACTTTAGAAACACAGAAATACATTATTGAAAAAAGTAAAAATAAATATATCGCTGGTCTATCACTTTTAGGAGGAGATCCCCTTGATAATGTTGATGGTATACTTTCATTATTAAAAGAATATAGACAGGTTTTTGGTACGACTAAAACCATATGGCTTTGGACAGGATATACATTTGATGAAGTTCTTAAAGATGAATTAAAATCAAAAGTCCTGCCTTATATAGATGTTATTATAGATGGACAGTTTATTGAAGATTGTAAAGATATAACACTAAAGTATAAGGGAAGCACTAATCAGAGGGTAATAGATGTTAAGAAAAGCATGAATACAGATTCAATAATTTTATATGATGAATCTTAAGAAAATTAAATTATTGTTTTCATATCCTCATATAAATCCAATATTAATATAATATTTAAATAAACTTTATGAAAATATATAAAAGCGAGTTTTATTTTGATAAAACTCGCTTTCTTTAATCCTATTTATATTTTTATATGGCAAAATTCATATACAATAAACATATTTTATATTCTATTATTTTTCAAATTTTATTCCATGGCATGAT
Source organism: Bacillota bacterium (assembly GCA_023399035.1). Lineage (GTDB taxonomy): Bacteria > Bacillota > Clostridia > Clostridiales > Clostridiaceae > Clostridium. The sequence continues at coordinate 17,290 of JAEWQX010000220.1, forward strand.
TTTGCACTTGAGCATCCGCTGCATCCACAACCACATGAACTTTCACCTTTTCTAGCACTTCTTATCTTTCTGAAAGCCACGTAAATCATACTCCCTATAACAAGTGTTCCTATTATTACTGTTGCCATATTCATTATCACTCCTTAAAATTATATTTCTATAGCTATACACATAAAATTTTCACTTAATAAATGTTTTTAGAATATAATGAATACCCAAATAAAGATTTTTGTTTTTTAAAATCTTTTTTTGGGCATCCTTTGGTTAATTACTCATATTTATCAGATCTGTTATCTACAATTCTTTTTGGTTAATTACTCGTATTTATCAGGTCTGTTATTTACAATTCTTTTTGGTTAATTACTTATATTTATCAGGTCTGCTATTATGATTCTTTAAGTTAATTGTATATATTCATAAAGTCTGCTGTTGAATAATTACTGTATTTATTTAAATATAATAATAATAATTATCTTTATTGATAATATATTTAATCTATCTGCTATAACTTAGCTCTGCTTTTTCTATCTTTGAAGTTTTTGAAGTTATCAGTACAATAGCAACTACTGCTATAACTGCTGCGACTGATAAAACTGCGCCCATAATACTTCCATATCCTCCAATAAAACTTCCAACTTGATTGATTACTAAAGCTACAAGATAAGCTGTTCCTGTCTGGAATCCTAATGTAATCCATGTCCACTTCCATGAACCCATTTCTCTTCTTATTGCACCTATAGCTGCAAAGCATGGAGCATTAAGCATGTTGAATGCCATGAATGCATATGCGCTTGCTACAGTAAATAATCCTGAAACATTCTGCATAAGTGTTGGATCATCTTCTGCTGCTTCAGCTATACCAAATAACACTCCAAATGTACCAACAACATTTTCCTTTGCAACAAGTCCTGTAATAGATGCTACTGAACTCTGCCAGTTACCAAATCCAAGAGGTGCAAATATTGGTGCAAATATACTTCCAATTGAAGCTAACATACTTTCACTTGTATCTACCATTTGAAGGGTAAAATCAAATGAACTCAAGAACCAAATTACTCCACATGCAACAAATATTACTGTACCTGCTTTAACTATGAATGCTTTAGCTCTATCCCACATATGAAGCAATACATTTTTTGCACTTGGTATGTGATACTGTGGTAATTCCATAACAAATGGTGCAGGTTCACCCTTAAATAATTTTGTCTGTTTTAATATTATTCCGCATATGATTATCATTGCAATTCCTAGGAAGTACACTGAAGGTGCAACCCATGATGCTCCTCCAAATAAAGCTCCTGCAAAAAGAGCAATTATAGGAAGTTTTGCTCCACATGGTATAAATGTTGTAAGCATTATTGTCATTTTTCTATCTCTATCATTTTCCATTGTACGTGTTGCCATTATTCCTGGAACTCCGCACCCTGAACTGATAAGCATTGGTATAAATGATTTACCTGAAAGACCAAACCTTCTAAAAATTCTATCCATGATAAACGCAACTCTTGCCATATACCCACAGTCTTCAAGAATAGAAAGAAGTAAGAATAATATCATTATTTGTGGTACAAATCCAAGAACTGCTCCTACACCGCCAACTATACCATCAATTATAAGTCCATTCAGCCATTCTGCTACATTAAGACTTTCAAGGAATGTGCCTAAGTTTTCTGAAATTATTTCACCGAAAAGAGTATCATTTGTCCAGTCAGTTACTATAGTTCCAAGTGAGCTTACTGCAATATAATATACTGCCCACATTATACCGGCAAAGATAGGTAATGCTAAAAATCTATTTGTAACAATTTTATCTATCTTATCAGATGTTGTCTCATGTTTACTTCCGCCCTTTTTAACTGTCTTTGAAACAACTTCTCCAATAAATGAATATCTTTCAGATGTTATTATACTTTCACTATCATCATCAAGGTTATCTTCACATTTCTTTATGATTGCTTCAAGCTTATTTATAACATCATCCTTAAGATTAAGCTTTTCTAAAATATTTTCATCACGTTCAAATAATTTTATAGCAAGATATCTTTGTGGAATTCCATCTGCTTTAATATTTTGTCTTACAAATTCCTCTATCTCAGAAAGTACATCATTACATTCTTTTGAATATGGAAGTGAAAAATCAAATTTCTTTTTAGACTTTGCAAATTCAACAGCCTTATCTGCTGCTTCCTTGATTCCTCTTCCTTTCAATGCAGATGTTTCAATTATTGGACATCCTATGATTTTAGATAGCTTGTGTAAATCTATCTTATCCCCATTCTTTTCAACTATATCCATCATGTTTAGAGCTACAACTGTAGGTATACCAAGCTCAAGTATCTGAGTTGTTAAATACAGATTTCTCTCTATGTTTGAAGCATCAACTATGTTTATTACTGCATCCGGCTTATCATCTATCATAAAATTACGTGTTACAACTTCTTCAAGAGTATATGGTGATAGGGAATATACTCCTGGAAGATCTACTATTTCAACATCCTTATGACCTTTAAGCTTTCCGCCTTTCTTTTCAACTGTAACTCCAGGCCAGTTACCCACATATTGTGTGGAACCAGTCAATTCATTAAACATTGTTGTCTTACAACAGTTTGGATTACCTGCAAGACCTATTTTTATTGACATTTTTTTCCCCCTAATTAATATTAATGAAATTCATTATCATTTATTTATTAAAAATTTTTATTCTACCATTATCATTTCGGCATCGTTTTTTCTAAGCGATAATTCATATCCTCTTACTTGAACTTCAATTGGATCTCCTAGAGGCGCAACCTTACGTACAAAAACCTCACATCCTTTTGTTATTCCCATATCCATGATACGTCTTCTCACAGGTCCTTCTCCTGTAATCTTCTTTACAGTTACCCTTTCACCACATTTTATTTCTTTTAATGTATTCATGTAATCCCTCCTAAAATTTTTATTTATTAATACAGTGTGTGATTATAATTAAACCATAATACGGCTTGCCATACTTTTATCCAAAGCAACTCTTGATCCTTTTACATTTATAATTACATTACCTCCAAGTTCAGATACTACCGTAACACTTTCTCCAGTAACAAATCCAAGACTGTTTAAGAATCTTCTTGTTTCATCATTCCCAGTTATTCTCTTAATACATAATTCATTTCCTGTTCCTGCTAACATTAATGGCATTATAATCCCTCCAATATAATTTATGATATTAACTTTAACAATCATTTGATATCAATTATCATCTTCTATTGGTATATTATCACAAATATCTCTTAATTGCAAATTTTTTATCAATAAATATATTAATTTTCTATTTAGTATATAAAAAACACTGCATAATGAGTTAATTATAAATTTATAACTACTTCTCAAATACAATGTTTTAAAGTATATATTGATCATATTATATTGTAATAAGATTTCCTAATAGTTATCTTCCAAATACAGGTTGATTTACATTTCTCATATAAATTTCCATATATGCATCTAGAGTATATATATTCCCAACTGTACCTATGATATTGCCTAAAATTATAATTATATTTGGCTTTAGAATAAGATTATAACCTGGGGTATTATTTTTCTCAAAAAGACCATTATAAATAATAATATTGCTATAAAGAAGCATTGTCCTTTGGATAAAATACAATTCTCCTGCTATAACTGCTGGAATATCTGGATTTTCCATATCATAATTTAATTTGTCATTTGTATCATACTTACTTTTGACAAGCATAATACTGCTCATAGTTGATTCCAGTAAAAAATAATCTGCTAAATATCTCATTTGAAATGCTTTTATTTCCATAAGATATACTTCTACTAATAACATCTGGTTATTACCTGAATTAACCAAATTCCTCATATATATTCCTATAGCTCCTATAAGTTGCAATAAGAATAGAATTACTAGCATTACTGAAGATGACGCAATATTTCTTTCTGCATTTAAACTATAAGTTATTTTACCATTTAACTTTTTTCTGCTCTGACTCATGTATCTTTTATTATTAACCCTAGCTCCAATTAATGATCCTGCCAGAGCAAGTAAATTACCTTTTATGAAGTTTATTGCTAATTCATAAAAGTAAATTTCTTTTTTTTCACCAGTAGAAAGTACTTCATAAATTGCATTTTCACCATATCTTAAAAAGAAATAATCACTTATGAAAAACACTATAATTGAATTTAACTGTTCATATAATAATTCTATAACCTCTATATCATCTTCTAGTTTTTCACTATCAAATGAGTTATTTCTATTTTGTCTGTCATCTGCATGCTTATGTGCCATGAGCCGTTCTCCTTACCTCATGTTCATAATTTTAATATATATAAAATATCAAGCATTAGTTCTTAAAAATTTTATTATTAATATCCAGTAAATAAATCTACACTATTTAAAACTTATCTTTATGCTCATCTCAAAATCAATTCTTCTTATTATTCTTATCTTCTTTGCTTACTACAATATAAATTTTTACTAATATCTCTATTAAAAAATAATATAAAAAATACACCTTGAAATATGTATTATTCCTTTCCATATTTCAGGTGTATCTTTTTCATATATAAATTATTATTTAATTCTTGTTATATCTTATTATATAGCCTTTATTCATTATTAAACTAATTCTGCTTTAACAGCCTCTTCACTGTTATAAGACTCTTCGTCAAGCATTCCTTCAGACTTAGCAACTACAACACAAGTTGCAGCATCACCTACTACATTTAATGATGTAACCAGCATTTCTATAGGTCTGTTTATTGCAAGTATTAATGAATATGCTAAAATTGCTGCATCATTGTTATATCCCATACCTGTAAGCACTGTAAAGAGGATAATTGCTCCTGCCCCCGGTGCAGCTGGTGTTCCAATTGATGCTATAAGTGCTAATAATGATATTACTATTATATTTGTTACTGTAACATCATATCCTGCACTTGATGCTATGAATATAGCTGCAATAACCTGCATTATTGCTGTACCATTCATGTTTATTGTCATTCCAAGTGGTAATATGAATGAAGCTACATCTTCGCTTACTCCTAATTCTTCAGTAACAGTCTTTGTATTTAAAGGAAGTGTTGCTGCTGAAGATGAAGTTGAAAATCCAAATAAAGCAACTTTGCCGATCTTTTTAACAAATTTTACTGGATTTAATTTTGCTCCTATACCTACAAATGCTGCATAACCAAACACAAGGAATACAAGCAATGCAAATACTGTCGTCACTACATAAACAAGTGCTGGTTTTAAGTTATCAACACCATATATAGCAAATGTTCTTGTTATAAGTACAAATATGGCAAATGGTCCAAACTTAGTTATTACGTAGCTTAAGAATACTGTTATTATTGAGTTTACATCTTCTAATAAGTCCTTAAGCATTTTTATCTTGTCTCCAAGTGAATTTATGCAGAGTCCTGTAACTACTGCTACAAATACTATTGCAAGTACGCTTCCATTTGAAGAAAATGCCTGTGCAATATTGCTTGGTACTGCATTAACAATTATCATTAGTGGATTTGTTGAACTTGCATTTCCTGCCTGTGCAGAAACATTTTCAACATTAGCTGTAAATAAGCCCATATTCTTTATAACAAAACCTATAATTCCTGCAAGTAAAAGTGCAAAAACCGATGTTGATAAAAATCCTAAAATTGTCTTATATGATATACGCCCAAGTTTCTTTGTATCACTTATCTTACACATTGCAAGCGCTATTGACGTAAATACCATTGGTACAATTACTAACTGCAATGCTTTTACAAACAGCTGACCAAGTATGTATAATACTCCTATTGCATTTGTTGCTCCTTCTACTGATATATCCTGAAATAACAGATTATTAAGTGTTATCCAGAGACTGCTGTCTGCTCCTATAGATTCTCTAAGGAATATACATCCTATTCCGGCTATAAGCCCAAGTGCTAATGCTACTGCCATTTTTACTGCAAGTACATTCCCATTATTACTACTTTTCTTATTCACTTTTAAACTCTCCTTATTAGTTCATTTCCCTGATCTGTGAAACTGAATAACTACATAAGGTTTAGTATGCCGCAAAAAAAGCCTTCCTTAAATTAAGGAAGGCTACATCACTCTCTATAATTACTTCTGCATTTTTACTAAGTATATATTTTAAACACATTATTTAAAACTCAATACAGATTTATGTAAGCATACTATAACTTCCTTACTGATTTCTCGAAT
>JAEWQX010000160.1 GCA_023399035.1 Bacillota bacterium
AAAAAGATATAGATGTGAAATTTTAAGACTGATAATTTAAGTATTCATTTAAATTATTAGTCTTAAAACAGTATACAGATTTTTTTGTTGAAAAATACAAATAAACGTTTAATAATCATTGAATTGAAAAAAAGAATAATAGGTTCAGAGATACATGACAAAGTATGATATATTTTGACTGAGTATTTGATAAAATTTAAAATTATTAAAATTAGATTGAAAAATATCTATGTATTTGGTAATATAATTAAAGCAATTATTTTATAGAAAGATATGGTGATTAAGATAAAAACATCATTAAAGAAATCTGCTTTAAATTATGCCATTATTATATTGGGAATAATATTTATATATTGTTTATTTTGTATGAAAGTAAATGTTATAAATAGCAAGGTTGATGAAAATTTATTAAATATAAGAAATTTAATCGACAATGATTTATTTTATGAAGCTCAGGACGATAGTGCCAGTGAATATGATGATTTCAGAGAAATGAGCAGATACAATAATAATTATTATATTAACAGCCTGCAGAGAAAGAATAAGTTTAGTGAAGCCTATCTTTTAAAAGCATATGAGGATTTGCAGAACAAAAATTATAAAAATGCAGAGGACAATCTTAGAAAATCATTTGATAACATGAAAAAAAGTACGAGTGTTTTGAGTAAGATTTATGCAGGAGCCTTTCTTTCAAAAATTTACGAATCAAAAAATGAATCATTTACAGCTATTGAAGTTATAAGGTATTCATTATCTAATATAAGCAAAAAATATTATAACAATTATTATAAGGAAATATGGATGCTGATGGAAACCATAGTGGATACAGAAGCAGGAAGTGCAGAGGTTATATCATGGTCTGAGGAAATACTTGAAAGTTATAAGGATTTATCAAATGATGCAAAGCTTTATTTGACAATAAGATTAGAAAATCTTTATGTGATGAATGATAACTATGCAAAAGCTTCAGAGCATATCATAAGAGCATGTTATATAGCCTATGATATAAAAGATAATTATTCCCTTTCCAGATGTATTACAGATTTAAGCGTAATATTCAAGAAAATTGAAAATAAGGACAGAGCCATAGAATTACTTAATTATGCATTAAGCCAGAATATAGATAATGAAGAGTATAAGGTTTATAGAGATACATATGCATATATAAATTTAGCTGAAATATATGCGGAGCTTAGAAGGTATAAAGAAGCTGAAATGGTTTTAAATAAAATACCTTTATATAAGGAATATTTTACAGAAGCTAAAGCGGCACAAATAGAAATAAAGGAATTGTTAATCAGATGTGAAGTAAGCTGTTATGAAAATGATTTAATAAAAAGTAAAGAATTTTTAGATTCAGCAGGCAAAATTATATCAAAATATAGCGATATATTAAATAAAGAAGCTTTTTTTAATTACTTTATTAGCTATGGAAATTATCTGGAATATAGAAGAAAATACAATGAAGCAGTGAAACTGTATGATAAAGTATTAAAATTGTCAATAGAAAATGACAACATTTATTATCAGAGGAAGCTTATGAAAAAACTTATGAATATAGCTATAAAAAGCAGGGGATATAATCTTGATGAACAATATATCATGGAACTTGCAGATATTATCAACAATAACGAGGATATGGTTTATAAGGATTATTCTCACTATATTTTAGAAACTGTTAAATCAGAAATGGTTATTGAAAGGCAGAAGGATATATACAGAATTATTTTTAAAGTCTTATTCTTAAGCATAATATCAACTGTTGTGGTTTTCTTAATATTTTACAGGAAGACAAGAAAATTAAGGATTCAAAATATGAAAGATGGACTGACAAAAGTATATAACAGGGTTTATTTCAATGAATTATATGAAAAATTTATAAAAAAAGGTATAGATTTTGCCATAATAATGATTGATATAGACAACTTTAAAAATCTTAACGATACATATGGACATCAGTTTGGAGATAATGTTCTTATAAAAATATGCAGTGAAATATCAAAATTATCTCATGATGACATGAAATTATGCAGATATGGCGGAGAGGAATTTGTAGTAGCAGTTCCAAATAAAACAAAGGATGAAGTAATAGAGTATTCACAAAATATAAGGAAAATAGTTGAACAAATTACATGGGAAGAAAATGTAAAAGTGACATTAAGCATAGGAGTGGCCCTTTCAAGTGATTTCAAAGAAGATACCTTGAAATATGCAGACCAGAATCTTTATGTTGCGAAAACAACAGGAAAGAATAAAGTTGTATGGAAATAATAAAACGCATAACAGGTGATGTATCAGATCTACTCATGATACATCACCTGTTTGACTTATAATATACTTTAATTAAGTTAAGTGCCTCAGAAAAAATAGATAGATTTTTATCAGTTAAAGACCCCTAGGCAAGAGGACTGAAAAAAATAATTCAAATTGCAGGCTTTTTATGAGTTTCCAACAGTTTTAATAGATATGAAATACCACATTTATTATAAATTTAACATAAGTATCGAAATATTCTGAAAAAAGAAAAAAAGAAAACTTCAAAAATCCTTTTTGCAAATTTATTATAATATAATAATAAAACGAAAAGAGGATATAAATAGTAATAAAATAATATAAAAACATAAAAAATATAAATAAATATCAGTGTGAAACATATACATATATAAAAGTATCAGAAAAAAAGACTTGATTTGACAAAAGAATGATAGTATTATATTTAAATATATGCAGATGCTTTAAAAAGAAAATTTTATTTTATATATTTTGATGGATAGGAAAACTTCAAAATATAATTATAGTAAAATTTGCAGCCTACTATATAGTCTTATTAAAAAAGGGAATAATAAATTTAGACTTTTACTAATGGGTATAGAAATTAACTAAAGCAGCAGTGTTTGTGCTTGAAATTAGACAAATTTTTTTGCATGAAAATTGAATAACGTAAGGAGAAATTAAAATGGGAAACAATGAAAAACAAAAGAAATTAACTTTAATAACATTAATTCTTATGATTTTCACATCAGTGTTTGGTTTTGCAAACATGCCAAGATCATTTTATTTAATGGGGTATGGTGCAATTCCATGGTTTATCTTTGGTGCAATTGCATTCTTCCTTCCATATGCATTTATGATGGCAGAATACGGTGCAGCATTTAAAGAAGAAAAAGGTGGTATCTACTCATGGATGGAAAGATCAGTAGGACCTAAATATGCATTTGTAGGACTCTTCATGTGGTATGCATCATATGTTATCTGGATGATAAACATATGTTCAAGTATCTGGGTTCCATTATCAAACATGATATTTGGTGTTGATAGAACTTCAGAATTAAGTTTCTTAGGATTAAACTCGACTCAGTGTCTTGGAATATTAGGAGCATGCTGGGTTACACTTGTTTTTATAATATCTAAAAAAGGTATGAGCAAGATAACTAAGATAACATCAGTTGGTGGTATTGCATGTGCTTTATTAAATGTAGTTCTTATAGGTGGAGCAATTATAGTTCTTATCTTAAATAAAGGGCAGTTAGCTCAGCCAGTAGAAGGTGCAATATCATTTGTCAGCTCTCCAAATCCATCTTACCACAGCATTACTGCAATGCTTTCATTCTTAGTATTTGCTATCTTTGCTTTTGGTGGAATTGAAGCAGTTGGTGGTCTTGTTGACCAGACTGAAAATGCTGAAAAGACATTCCCTAAGGGAGTTGCAATAGCAGCAATAGTTATTTCAGTAGGTTATGCTCTTGGAATATTCTGTGTTGGTGTATTCACAAATTGGGGAGCAACATTATCAGGAGATAATGTAAACATGGCTAATGTTGCTTATGTAGTTATGAATAACTTTGGTTATACTTTAGGTACATCAATGGGATTAAGTGCTTCAGCAGCAGTACAGATCGGTAACTGGGTTGCAAGATTTGTTGGTCTTTCAATGTTCCTTGCTTTAACTGGTGCATTCTTCACATTATCATATTCACCATTAAAGCAGTTAATTGAAGGTACTCCTGCTAAGCTTTGGCCTAAGAAGTTTTCTAAGATTGATGAAAATGGAATGCCAGGAAATGCAATGCTTGTACAGACTATAATAGTTGGTGCTATGGTTCTTGCAATTGCAATGGGGGGTAAAAATGCAAAAGCTTTCTTTGAAATGCTTGTATTAATGACTAACGTTGCTATGACAATACCATACTTATTCTTATCAATAGCATTCATTTCATTTAAGAGAAAAGATGAAATTGAAAAGCCATTTGAGGTTTATAAAAACAAGGGAATCGCTATGGTAGTAGCTATTATAGTTACAGCAACAGTTGGATTTGCAAACATATTTACAATAATTGAACCAGCATTAAATGGTGACTACGTTTCAACAATTGCAATGATTGCAGGTCCTGTAATCTTCACAATTGTAGCGTTATTCATACTCTATGTAGGAAATAATAAAGAAGACTAATTATTTTAAATATCCTATAATTTAAGCGGTAATTCATGATTTTATGAATTGCCGCTTTTTTATGTCCTTAAGAAAATATTAAGAAAAATATTAAGAAAAATATTAAGAAAAAATGTGTTGCATTACAAGAAATGGTATTATATAATCTAAGTGTACTAGGACATGTAGTACACATAATACAATCAGGAGGGAATAATATGAAAAAGTCAACTTTGGTAGTTTTAATTGGAGGCTTTATAGTACTTACTGCACTTCTTGGAACAGTAAGTACTGAAAGGATTTACAAAAAGCAGAAGAACTTTAATAGTCCGGAAGAGGTAATACAGATGATTGACAGTAGACCTCTTTTAGCAATAAACGATGGAAAAATAGGGCAATTAAAGGAAACTGAAGATTTTTCAGAGTGTTTATCAGTAAGAAAAAGAATTACAGATTCGGATTTCAATATTGCTAAATTAGATATTAAAGAAGTATTGGAATTAGATGAAAAGACTGAAAATGATCTATTAAATTATTATGACAATCTTAGAAAAAGGTTCAGCAAAAGACTTCCAATAAGCAGAGAAAAAGCTGTAAGGCTAAAGGTAAATACTTATTATATCAGAAACTACAGAACAGGAGAAATGGAAAAGGCAGAAGTAGATGACAATTATCAGATTTTAGACCTTGTTTTAATAGATGAAGGTGAAGGGTATGTTATTGATTTTATAAATTCCTTTATGGATGATAGCTTTCCTGATTATTCTAAGATAGATGAAGATGGTTATATTTATTATGAAGGAAAATACCATGGTCATGATAATATGAGTGATGAAGATCCATCAGGTGGAAATATTTCTGAAAGTGACATTAATTCAGATGAAGAGGTAGAAGGCAATGCTTAAAATAGATCCTAGGAGTAGCACTCCTATATATGAACAGATAGAGCTTGGAATAAAGGAACTAATATTAAAAGGTGCACTTAAGCCCAGGGATAAGCTTCCTTCAGTAAGAGAAATGTCAACAATTCTTACAACAAATCCAAACACAATAAGCAAGGCATATGGGGAGCTTGAAAGAGAAGGAATAATTGAAACATTAAGAGGAAAAGGCACATTTGTTACAGATAATTTTAAGGGGAAGGTGGATGAAAAGAAAATGGAATATATTCAGGGGGAACTTAAAAAGATAATACTTGAAGCCAACTATGGAGGGATTTCAAAAGAAGACTTTATGGATATAGTGCTTAAGATTTTTTCTGAACTGGGGGTAAATGAAAGTGATAGAGGTTAATAATGTTTCATTTGAAATAGATGGAAAGAAAATACTTAAAGACATTAATCTTAAGATTCCAGAAGGTAAGATTTATGGAATAATAGGACCTAATGGTGTTGGTAAGACAACGCTTCTTAGATGTCTTACTGGAATATATGAAACTACAAATGGAGAAGTTTTA
>JAEWQX010000201.1 GCA_023399035.1 Bacillota bacterium
TCCTTGTCTCCACTTGTACTTAAATGATACTATTTTCCTTCTTTATCCTTAAGCCATCCTGTATCCATAGCTCCTCTTGAACTTAAATGATACCATTTTCCATCAGTATCTTTAAACCATTCTGTAACCATAGCTCCGCTTGAACTTAAGTAATACCATTTTCCGCCATCTTTTACCCAGCCTGTTGCCATGTTTCCATTTGAATAGAAATAGTACCACTTTCCATCAATAAGCTTCCATCCAGTTGCTTTCACTCCATTTTCAGTCCAGCTCCAAATGTTTTGAGAATCTTTGTTCCAAACCGCCTGTACACTTTCTGTGTTTAAACTTAAGATTGTACTGCTCGTCAGAACCGACACTATAACTTTCTTAATTGCTTTTCTTTTCACGAGTTTACCCCTTTATCTTTAGTATAATATTATTAATATGATAAATTATCTAATCTGACATTTATCATGGATGCTTAATATACATGTTTTAGTAACTTTTATTACATAAACCACACATTTCACTATTCTATCATAAATATACCATAAATAATAGAAGATATATTTGGTATTAACTATTTTTTACAATACATAATTGATTTAAATCTGTAATATGTACTGCTTTTAATTTTTATATTATGTTCATTTCATAATAAATTATTTCATCATATTACAAAAGCAGCCTTTCAATAATTTATGAAAAGCTGCTTTCCTACGTAATGCTTAAAATGAAGTTATAGTCATACAAATATGTTTTAGCATGAGATCATGAGATTTTGTTTAAGTATTAAATGACAATTGTAATCATATGGGTTTATTTTAAAGATTAATCATTATTATATAAGTACTGGCCTAACAATACTATAATAATATCCTCAATATGCTTTGTTAGAAAACAAACTATTGAAATTCTTAAAGCTTATTAAAAGTAATATCCTTACCTCTTGAAACAAGATTTTTATTCTTTAAATTATTTCTTTCGGAATAAGCCTTAACTCTGCTTTGCGAAAAGTCACCTGTGTTTTGTATTAACTTTTCCTTTTTTTCTTCTGACACATTCATCATCTCCTTCTAATCTTAGTATTTCTCATTATCGAATACTTATTCTTAGAAAAGATATACAAATGTATTAATTTACTGCCAGTTATTTTTCTTTAAATCACCTTCAAGCCAATTCATAAACTGTTTTGCAGTTCTTGGTGATCTGGCATTTTGGTATCTCGCCCACTTTAATGCTTCTTTATGAAGATATTCTCTGTCTACATCTATTTTCCTTGATTCTGCTATTCCATCTACTATAGCAAGATATTCCTTCTGATCTGGTGAGTAAAAAGATACAGTAATACCAAATCTGTCTGATAATGAAAGCTTTTCTTCCACACTGTCCATAGCATGGATTTCATCTCCTCTTTCACTGAATGTTTCCTTTATTAAATGCTTTCTATTGGTTGTTGCATAAATGAGGATATTATTTGATCTGTTTTCAACACCGCCTTCAAGGATTGTCTTAAGTGCTGAATAACTTGCCTCTCCATTTTCAAATACAAGATCATCAACAAACACAATAAATTTAAGATTTTTATTCTTCAATATTCTTATTATCTTTGTAAAGTCTACAAGCTTATCCTTGTCGACTTCTATAAGTCTTAATCCATCCTTATAGAATTCATTTATTATTGCTTTAACAGTAGAAGACTTTCCTGTTCCTCTCTGTCCATATAATAATAGGTTGTTTGCATTGTATCCATTTAAAAACTGTTTTGTATTTTCAATTATCTGCTTCTTTTGATCTTCATATCCTACAAGGTCCTTTAATCTTACTGGATCTGGAGCATCTACTCCTCTTAAGTAAGCATTTCCATCTTCATTTTCCCATACAAATGCCCTGTATTCACCAAAAATTCCTGTACCGTACTGCTTGTAAAATTCAATTATATTATCAAGGGATTCTCCCCATCCATCACAATTTAAAATGCTTAATTTAAGCTTATCTATTTCCTTATATGAACTGTATTCCTTATTTGTATCCACTTCAAAGTCCATAAGATTTCTTACCATTTCATCTTCAAAATCTATTGACTTAGTTTTATAAAGCATGATTTCCTTCAAGTCAGAAGAACTTATGCTGCATATGTATTCTAATGCCTTAAGTTCATATTTAACCTGCTTTATTATGTATTCATTGCTGAAGTCATTTGTGTCTATCATCCTTGTAAATGAATTATTGTCTAGGAATATCCTGTCTATTATATATTTCTTAAGTGAACTTCCATTTGACTTGTTTAAAAGTTCAAAAACGAAATCATTATAATAATTCACTGCTTTTCCAAGGTTGACTTTTTCTTCATTTAGATATTCCAATAAAGCCTTGTATCTCTTTAGTACATCATCTTCCTTTAAATTAGTATAAATGCATAATGAATTTATCATTAAGCTTCCTCTTTTAATTTTTTCAAAATCTGTATGCAAATTCTGCGCCCCCAATTTTATTTTTTGCTAGTAATAATTTGTATTATCATAATTATATCATTTTACGCAATTAATTCCAATTATTATTAATAAACATCATATTTTTTGCTAAATTCTTATGAGCTTAACAACTTGTCTATTATGTATACAACTAATTAAACATGTTTAATTAAAATATTTTATCAAAAGCCTTGTCTATTTTTTTGTGCAATGGTATAATAAGTCTGCGCTTATGCGTGGGAGGGCGAGGGAATATTGAAAGTGTGGACGAAAGGATGAATAATTTTTTTAAACTTAAGGAGCACAACGTTACTTTTAAAGGAGAACTGCTTGCAGCACTTACATCATTTTTTGCAGCAATTTATATAATAGTTGTAAATGCTAGTATTTTAAGTGATGCGCATATAGCACTGGAACCGCTTATAATATCAACGGTTTTTGCATCATTTACAGGATGCATGATAGCTGCATTTGTAAGCAATGCCCCACTTATAGTAATGCCTGGAATGGGAATAAATGCTCTTGTGACTTACACTATAGTTAACACTTTAGGTCTTACCTTTTATGAAGCCCTTGCAGCAATATTTGTATCAGGAATATTATTTGCAGCTATTGCATTGACACCTCTTTCAAAAATACTGATGGATGCAATTCCTCATACACTGAAAGAAGCAATAACTGTAGGAATAGGACTTTTTATTGCATTTCTTGGTCTACAGAAATCAGGACTTGTAGTTGCAGATGGTTCTACTCTTGTAACAATCGGTAAGATTAACAGCCCAGAAGTTTTACTTTTCTTATTTATAATGATAATAACTCTTGTGCTGTTTTTAAAAAATGTACGAGGAAGTTTTTTGATTTCAATAATACTCGGTACAGTGCTTGCTATAGTATTGGGACTTGTAGATGTAAGCAGTTTAAGCTTTACTCTGCCAGACTTTAACTCTTATAAGGAAATTTTCTTTAATATGAGCTTTAGCGCTATAGGAAGTATAAATTTCTGGATTGGAACATTTTCATTAACACTTATACTTGTTTTTGAAAACATTGGAATTCTTTATGCACAGACTCATCAGCTTCTTAGTGCACCGGAAAAAGCATCAAAGTCACTGGCTGCTGTTTCATTTGCAACTATTGGATGTGCCCTGCTTGGATGCAGTCCCCCTGTTTCTACTGTTGAAGGTAATGCAGGAATGACTGACGGAGGACGTACAGGACTTACATCTGTTATATGCGGAATATTATTTTTAGCATCATTATTTTTCATTCCGTTTATAAGCATAATTCCAAATATAGCAATTGCTCCAATACTTATAATACTAGGCTGTTTGATGGCCCTGAATTTAAAAAATATGAAGTTTGAAGATTTAAGTGATTTCTTCCCATGTTTCGTGACAATCATTACAATACCACTTACTTACAGCATCATTGATGGTATAGCATTAGGATTTATATTATATCCTATCTGCAAGATATGCACTAAGAAACAAAAAGAAATCTCAGTTCCTATGTATGTAACAGCCTTAATATTTCTGTTATATTTCATAGTTTCAGGATTAATGCATTAATATTTATATTAGCATCATAAATATTAATGCATTAATTTGAAAAGATAATTAATGATAGTAATTTTAATTAGCATTTTAGTATTAAAATTTAGTAATATATTTAGTCACATGTATTCTTAATGAAACAATATTTAGCATCTATTATTTTATTAAGATACAATGGAACTATAAAAGCACCATAAATGATTGGCAAATCATTTATGGTGCTTTTTCCAACTTACAGTTAAATCAATGATCAAATTTATATAAGCCTTCTGCAATCTGTATTTTACATTTATATTATAATTGTGTCTAAATAAATTTATTCTATATAGAAATTCCTTTTATAAGCTCACTTTGTATGAATAATTCAAACACCATATTGCAAATATCTTCTTATTTTTATACAAAAATTAATCTATGAAAAATACAAAAAAAGTACAGCTATCAAGAAACAATAGCCATACTTTAATAAATTATACTTATATGTTTAAAAGACATTTATATTTATGCCCTTCATTCCATATTTTATTCATTTAATTTCTAATTTACCAGAAAAATCTCTTAAAGTTTAAAGATTGTCAAAAAGCTTTTCTCCAAAAATTATGAAGTTTTGTAAAACAAGATGGCATTTTATATCCATAAGACTGTTACCATTAATTATTTCCTTAGCTTCATCTCTAGAAATAAGTATAGGTTCGATGCATTCATCATCTTCCATATTATCAGTGCTAAGTTCCCCTTCACATGTGCAATAAACAAGATTTACACATTCATCTGTCATGCCCGGCGAAAGATAAAGCTTGCTCTTATTTGAGATAATTTCTACAAGATCAAGACCTGTTTCTTCTTTTAATTCCCTTTTTACTGAAGTTTTAAAATCCTCACCTTCATCAATAAGACCTGCTGTAAGCTCATACACAAAATCATTTACTGGAATTCTAAACTGTTTAACAAGAACAATTTTATTTGTTGGTTTGTGAAATGCTGCAATTACAACTGCATCATCTTCATCTTTCTTATTTTTAAAGAATTTATCATTAAGAAACTCTTCACTTTTTCTTGTTGCAATCATCCATGACTTCTTATTTCCTACCCTGTTTTCGTATTCTGCTTCATACATGCTTAAAAATCTTGTCTTAGTCAAAGCTTTTAAATTTGTTACTTTACTCTGCTTCACTCTTACATCCTCCTGTCATTCTCAATTGAATAAATAATATAAAATTAATTTATATTCAAATTCCGTTAACTCATTTAAATTATACTTCAAATTACTATATAATTCATCTTCTTTATAAAGAAAACATAATATTATATTACATATATATAATTATTGTATACCTACATCAGTAATTAATACTAGATAATATAATAACTATTGCACCGATTTTGGGAAAAGTGGGAGTTTATTTCATTGAAAATTAAACAATTAAAGGAGGAAATCTCAGATGTTTAAATTTTTTATGAAAATTCATTATGATTTTCTGGAACTGTTTGAAAGCGGCGCAACAGAAGGAAAATCTATCTTAGAGATTACCGGAGAAGACGTGGCTGCGTTCTGCGATGAGCTTCTACGCAGTGTTCAGACATACACTGCAGACTGGCGTGAAGAGTTTAACCGCCATATACAGAAAAAAAATTGGAAAGAGATAAGATTTGGAATAATAGAAATCAAATCATACAGTGCGGTAGACGAATAGCCCCAAAATAGATTTAACAGGTTTAATATACTTTAAAATGGGGCTGTATCAAAACAAGTTTGATACTAGCCTGGAGCTAGAATATAAATAGTACAAGTTAAAAGTGGATATTTCTCAAAAAGAGTTATAATAAAAATATGATGAATTGGAGGAATTGAAATGAGTAAACAGTATGATAAGGAATTTAAGGAAAATG
>JAEWQX010000037.1 GCA_023399035.1 Bacillota bacterium
CATTTTCAAGATTCTGTCTTATTTTTTCTGCACCTTCATAATTTACGTTTCTCCTCATTTCCTGGAAGAATGCTGCCATGCTGTATTGAGTTTCAGGATTTATAAGATATGATGAAGCTGGCACTTCATCAAAACTTACAAGGCTTTCTCTGCTCATATAATAAGGTCTCTGCACCCCATCGCTGAAACAAATTCCCTTATATCCTCTTCTATATAATTCATTTAACTCACCCTTGAACTGTTCATTAGATATTTCAACAACATCAACTTCATAATATATGTTCTTAAGATTTTCTATAAACTTGTCCTTATAGCTGTCACATATAAGTATGTGCTCACAGCCTCTATCCATAAATGGAAGTCCTGTAGTCTTAAGCATGACCTTCCAAAGTCTGTCCGTTTTCATTATCTTGTCATGGAATATCTTTCTATATATAGCCATAGTTGAATAAAACCACGTATAATCCTTTTCATTGCCCTTCTTCTTTAAATCAGGCATGATTACATTTTCAACATATCCTAAAATGAATATATTTTCAGACAGGCTTACTTCCTCCATCATGGTGTTTCCATGATCGCCATCTTTAAAAATACGCTGAAGGAGTTCATTGCATCTTTCCTGAGTTAGTATATAGCTTTCAACGTTTCCTGTATTTTCTGTATTGTTTTCTGCTGCTTCCTGCTTTACTGAGTTTTTTTCTTCCCTTATTTCTTCGACTTCTGCTTCATTCTTATTCTTGTTTTTCTTAAATGCATTAAATATACCCACTTAGTTTTCCTCCAAACTTCCCTTTTATTAATGATAATGCCACAATCCATACCTGTAATAAGAATAGGATTTCCTTATTCTATTAACAAGCAGCTATCTTTCAGACTCTGTCTTCCAGAAATGTGTAACATAATTACATTATAAATGAAATCCTATACAATTGCCATTGATATATTATTTTACTATGTAATATGTATTTATTTGTGATATTTTACAATTATAGATTTCAATATGTAGAAAAAATTATAAAACTTTTTATAAAAAATCACTAAGCATCATTATGTAAATCTGCTTAGTGATTGTTATTTTAATTTATTACAATTCTATTATAGTTCCTGTCCATCAGTTGCTATTACATTCTTATACCAGTAGTAGCTGTCTTTTGGAATACGGTTTAATGATCCGCCAACTTCATCTCTGTCAACATAAACAAATCCATATCTCTTCTGGTAACCGTTTAACCAGCTTAATAAATCTGTAAATGACCATGTGCAGTAAGCTAAAACATTACATCCATCGTCTATAGCTTCTTTTAAAGCTTCAAGATGAGCTTTTAAATAAGCAATTCTATATGGATCGTGGATCTTTCCATCTTCAACCTTATCAAAAGCACCTAGTCCATTTTCAGAAATTACTATTGGAAGGTAGTAACGGCTTGTGATTATTCTGCAGGCCATTCTTAAACCTTGAGGATCTATTGTCCAGTCCCAGTCAGTCTTCTTTAAGTATGGGTTATTAGCACTCTTGAATAATCCTGGCTTACCTTCTTCAGTACTTGTACCTTTCTTACCAGTTGTATTCATTTCACCTAATCCTACACCATCTTCAGGGTTGTACTCTACACATGCAGTCTGGTAGTAGTTAACTCCCATGAAGTCAAATCCTTTTGCTGCTTCAAGCATAAGTTCTGAATCTCCTTCTTCAATTACAGGAGCAATGCCTTTCTTTTCAAGGTATTTTAAAACTGTAACTGGATATCTGCCATATGCATAAGCATCCATCCACCAGAAACTCATGTTTTCTGAATGATTCATTTGTGCCATTGCATTCTTTGGATCACAGTCCACACTGTAGCTTGGTGAAAATGCAAAGCTTGCACCTATCTTACCATTTAACCCCATGTCCTTGTATGCAATAACAGTCTTTGCATGTGCAAGGAATGCATGATGATTTACTTGATAGAACATCTTTTCATCATTTTTCTTCATAGGTGGATGTGTAGCTCTAAGCCATCCATGTTCTGTGAATATATTTTGTTCATTTAATGTAATCCAGTATTTGACCTTATCTCCAAATCTCTTGAATAATGTTGTAGCATAGTTAACGAAATCGTCAATTATATTTCTGCTTTCCCATCCATTATATCTATCTTGAAGAGCCTTTGGTAAATCCCAGTGGTATATAGTTACCATAGGTTCAATTCCATATTTGATACACTCATCAATGATGTTTTCATAGAATTTTAAGCCTTCTTCATTAACTTGTCCATTTCCTTCTGGATAAATTCTTGGCCATGATATTGAAAAACGATATGCTTTTAATCCCATTTCAGACATTAATCTTATATCTTCCAAATATCTGTGATAGTGGTCAACAGCAACGTCTCCATTAGTTCCTTTAAACGTTTTACCTGGAATTCTTACAAATTCATCCCATATAGATAATCCTTTTCCTCCTTCACGGTAAGCACCTTCAATTTGATATGCAGCTGTGGCACTTCCCCATAAGAAGTCCTTTGGAAATTTTCCATTATTCATTAATTCGCCCCCCTAAATATAGTTTATATTTAATATATTAACATTATAAGGAAATACATTCAAGAGAATATTATAAATTAATTTAAATGTTTAATCAAAGTTTGTTATTTATAATATCTTTTTCAATAGCAAAGTTATCATAAACGTTTATATAAAATATGCCTAAAAATATTTAATTTCAGGCATATTTTAATTATAGATACTTCTCCAGTTTTTATAATTATATTATTATCTATTGTTCAAAATCATCTGCCAATGAGGTAAATAAGGCCATCATCCAGTGTTTCTCCCCAGTACCAAAAACACAGTAATATGCTGTGCTTTTAATCTTTTTCTCCTTACTGCATATCTTTGTTGAATAACTTTATCTGACAGTTTTTAACCTCTTCCAATGCCTTTATGCAGTCTTTTCCATCTTCCAGATTAATATATAAAAGTGCAGAAACCTGCTCATTCTTTTCGCTTATCCTCGTTGCAATCCTGTAGTGGTCTTCTAATTTTTTTACTTCCATTTTGTATATCAGGTCAAGATGGACAGTTTCGTTGTTAATTTCAACATCTATGCTGCCTGCTTCAATTTTTAAAGGCACATCTTTTTCTGTAGTTCCTTCTGAAATATTCCCAAACTTAGTAAATCTATATGATGAACCTTTGTAATCAAATCTGCTGCTTTTTTTAAGGTTATCCAGTATATATTCGCCTTCATCCATGACTTCAATAAATTCCTCTTCCTCATAAAAACGATATCTGCCAATATAATCGAGCCTATATGTTTTAAATATATTTTCACATGAATTATTATCCAGAGTACTCACTTCCATTCATATAACATATTATATCTTTAGTATTTCATCTATGAAGTAAATTAATGTATTTATACTGCATCAAATAAAATCAACAATCATATAATGATATTATTATCTCTATGAAAAAAATAAAATTTCAAGGAGTGATTATAAATAGTTCTTTATGATGAAATTAACACTGAAAATCTTGAATTCCTGGGAAGAGGCACTCAGGGCTCTGTGTATAAGATTGATAATGAAAAATGTATAAAAATTTTCAAAAAAAAGAGCAGCTGCTCTGATGAACTGCATTCTCTCCTCATTTCACAGTCATATTCATGCTTTCCAAAGCTCTATTCATATGGCGACAAATATATTGTCCGTGAATATGTTCATGGTACTCCCCTGGATAAATTTTTATTGCACAATCCACTTACTGATGATATATGCCGCAAAATCATGGAGCTTTATCTTAAAATGAAATATGTAGGATTTAAGAGGCTTGACTCAGCCTTATTTCATATATTTATCTCAGATTATGGAGAATTAAAGATTATTGATACAGCAAAAGCTATGAAGAAAAAATATACATGTCCACGAATTATTCTCAGTGGCTTGTCTGATCTCAATTATAAAGACGAGTTTTTAGATTTTGTAAAGAAAGAATATCCTGATACTTATGAAATGTGGACGAAAGATAACAAAGGACGTTAAAAGGCTGAATTTAAAAAAACCGAATAATACTCTAGGATTATTGTTATAGTTAGATAACCAGAAATATAATAAGAATATTTCTAATTTAGAACTGACAATTATAGAAAAATTTATAGGAGTGAGATAATGAGATTTGTAATCTGGGGTGATTCCAAAGGCAAGGAAAACGGCATAAACAAGAAAGTCCTTAATACAATAATGTTTAGAATATCCAAGCTTGATCCAAAGCCTGACTGCATGATAATGCTTGGCGACACCGTTGCAGGAAACATTGATGAGGAAATACTCATAAGACAGCTTTTTGACCTTAAGGATATAATAGATAAATATACACCACATATTAAGCTTATGCCCGTAATCGGAAATCATGAAGTTAACATTAACCCTGAGGATGACATATATGAAAAAATCCTGAGCCAGTTTTATTATAATCTTAATCCTGACGGATTCCTTGAAAGCTACAATAAAAGCGTATACTATAAGGATTTTGAAGATACCAGGATAATAATATTGAATTCACATCATCCAAATGAAATCCATAAAATTTCTTCTGCACAGCTTGACTGGCTGGAGAATACAGCCTGCTCTGACTGTGATAAAAACAAACTGCTTTTTGTCCATTCACCAGCTTATCCTACAGGCGCACATCTTGGGCACTGCCTTGATTTATATCCTGAAGATAGAAACAAGTTCTGGAAAGCCGTTGAAAGGTGTAAAATAGATATGGTATTCTGTGGACATGAACACAATTACTCAAGGCGCAGGATAAAGAATTCAAATAATGACGGCTATATTTATCAGATTATCACAGGAGGTGCTGGAGAAAAGCTGCGTAATAAGTATAAAAGCAGTAATGGAGTCATAGTTCCCCCTAACGCCATATTCCATTTCCTTATTGCTGATATTCATCATAAGAAAATTAATATACAAGCCATTACATATAGAGGAAAAAAGATTGATGAATTTAAGATATGTAAATAATGATTACTTGAAAATAAATAAACCTGCTGCTTTATTGTAACCCTGCAGCAGGTTATTACATGTGTATTGCTCCATACAATATACTGAAACTCAGGTCAGCTAAACCTTTCATTCAGTACAGATACAGTCATAAATGCTAATTTCTAAGTTCTTTAACTTCATTTACACTTAATCCTGTCTTTATGGCTATCGTTTCATTATCTAGTACATCAATAAGATTTTTTGCTATTTCTATAGCTTTTTCCTTCTGACCTTGCTTTATTCCCTTCTCTATGCCTTTTCTTTCAGCTTCATTTAGTGCACTTATCTTATCCTTTAGTATCTTTGATCTCATTTCATATATTTCTCTCTGCTCTTTGCTATTGCTCATCTTTACAAGCTCATCCTTTGCTTCACGGATTTCTTCAATACTCATTTCAAGATTTCTTACTTTTTCACTTTCAGGATCTCTCAGGAATTCTGTCCATGCCTCAAGAAGATCTTTTTCATCACTCTTTTGTGGAAGCTTTGGAATTTCTATAAAATGCATTTCCATAATATCTGTAAGTTCTTCTCCGCTTTCAATTTCTTTGAACCTATATCCTGTATGGAATTTTTCTGTTTTAAGATATTTGAAGTTAAGAATATTTATACATATTGTTCTTGCAAGCTTTGAGTAATCTTCCCCTTCTGCAAGTTGCTCTTCATACATTTTGCTAAGATAATAAAGACTTCTCTGTATCATGTTATATTCATTCTTTAACTGTATTTCTATATTTATAATTTCATTGTTATTTGTAGTTGCCTTTACATCAAGTCTTGAATATTTATCTTCAATAAATTGCTTTTCAAGATCAGTTCCCTTAATTTCAACACTGGTGATCTTATTTACTGGCTTAAGTGTGGCATTTAAAAATGATATTAATATTCTTGGATGTTTAGGAGATCCAAATATATTCTTAAATACAAAATCTACTTTTGGGTCTAATAATCCTTTCATCGTACATGTCACCTCACATATTTATAATACCTTAATTATATCCAAATTTATTTTTTTGTAAAATCTTATTGAAATTTTACTTTTCCCAACATCTTGGGAAAAGCAAAAAAAGTCTTATCTCTATTTAGTTTTTATTGTTCCTAATGGCTGTATGATACTATTTTCATAATGAGCTATGTCTGAAATTTAATAATACACAATCTACAAATAAATATGATACAATTAAGAACTACCCATATCTAAAAATCTTAATATTTTCCTGATTTTTCAGACAAAACTTTCACTTTCTGCATATATACCTTTTAGAAATACTTTGCTTATGCAATCTATGCTTTGGAGGTTTTTTATGAATTATGATTATATTGAAAATCTAGTGAAACAATCTAAAGATGGTGATGAATATTCAAAGGAAAAGCTTATTGAACAATTCAGGCCTTTCATAATCAATCTTTCTAAAAGGATCTTTATTTCTGGATATGATATGGAGGATATTCAAAATGAATGTTACAGGATATTGTTAAGATGTCTGTCTTTATATAAAATGGAAACCCACAGATTTGTTGCTTATGCCACTAATGGAATAAAGAACAGCATTAATGACCTTATACGCAAGAACTTGAATAGCAGTAAATTATGCGGGACAGCTGCCCTTGCTTTTGATAATTATGTAGAGGAAACATTCAAGTCTGACACTCCTGAAATTTCAGATATATTATGCAGCAAGTATGATAACAGCAGCCTAAGACATGCAATAAAACAATTAACCTCTGATGAACGTGAACTTGTAAGGCATATATTTTTTTGTGACAACACCCTTAAATCCTATGCTGAGAAAAAAGAAGTATCCTACTCTTATGCTGTCAAAAAGAAAAGGCATATCCTAGACAAGCTTTTTATGCATATAAATATTTATAACATTTCAAAAGAAAAAATCTAAAGCTGCAGTTCAGCCTTAGATTTTTTTCTGCATTTTATTTACCCTGTTATCTGACTTATTTATCTTATGCCTGATTGATTTTTTCTATCTGCTTTAAGCCAGCATTGATTAGGACAAGAATTATAACCCATATGATGGCAGTCAAAACAATGTAAACCAACTCACTTCCTATAAGCTTGTCCCATGATTCATGCAATAAAACTGCAATCATAAAGAACTGGATAAACCTAAAATCCTCAATATGAATGAACAATCTCTAATTCTGCATATATACATTTCAGGAGGTGATTTCTTATGGAAGTAAATGAATTAATAAACCTGGTAGTAAACAATAGCTTTCCAGTTGCAGTGAGCTGTTATCTGCTCATAAGACTTGAAAAGCAGCTAAGTTCACTTTCAGCTTCAATTAATAAACTCAACACCATAATTTCCACTAAGCTTGGAGTTGTCATCGATCCTGAATAGAACGAGAAGCATTCTGGAAAAGCTCCATAAAAGAAAGATAGTAAATCTTTTATGTCTGCTATCTTTCTTTTGGGATAAGCTTCATATTACATAATCATCTGCAGCAATATACTCTGGTGTACGTTGACATGCCCTTTATCTAGTGACTCTACGCATTCTCTTCTCCCTAATGTAAGTGCTGGCACAAAGAAATAAATCATAGATGGTTCAAGCTTTCCTTTAGCGGAACATGCTTCTTCAAACAGTTCTTTTTCTCCAAATTCATTAGAATTTAGTTTTTGTTACCAAGGATATTTGCCTTTCTTGGCATAAGGAAGAAGTTTTCCATCAAACTTGACTATAACGCGGTGGTTTCCTTCATCATCAGTGATTACATCGCAGTCAAGTCCAAAGTCTATAGCACTCATTATTGCATTTCCACCCTGTTCGTGGATTATTTCCTTTATTGCTGGTCCATAGGTATCGATAACCTCATGTAATCTATATAATATTGGGTCAGTATTGCCCTTATATGGGTGATTTGCAAGGAATGCTGTCTTTTCCTTATCAATGTTCAATGCTTCGGCAAGCTTATCACAATATTCTTCTGGTACATACTGCTGTCCTTCAAAGACAGATGCAAGCCATACCTTGTTTACTCCAATCTCATCAGCCAGCTGTTCAAATGATAAGCCACTTTTTTTCTTAGCTTCCTTGAGTTCCTGCAATTCATCTGCATACTGAAGCCTTACTAAATAATCACTGTTATTCATTGGTGTCATGATTTAAATTCCCCCTTTAAAAATACAGAAAAGGAGACTACTTTTTAAAATAGTCTCCTTTGACATCATCATTTATTTACCAAAATTATACACCTATTGTGTATTAAATACAAGCATATAATAATTACATTATTAAATACTAATGCTTTTTGATCATCCCTTAATATCACTCTTCATCTTTTCAACTGCATTGATTTCAATGTATTTCTTATAAAACCTGCTTGATTTCCATACTCCTAAAGAATAACCTATAGCAATGCCTGTCAAAGTAAATATAACAGCACTTATTCCAAAAAGTAAATATAACTGTTTTAAAATACTATCCATAGTGCACCTCCTTAAATACCTATACTTTTATATCAATGCTGAATCAAAGTTGAGATTTCAATTCAGCAGAATATTCCCTGTATAACAATACTGTATCTTAATCCTTGCCATTATTAAAAATTCTAAACATATTTCATGCCACTTTTTTTTGACCTGCATATATACATAATGAAAATTAAATCAAGGAGGTAATTACTATGGCAGTTAACCAAGTTCAAGAAAATGCGAGCTTTTCAATTGAAGTGAGAAAGGGTACTGACGCATCAGGCAATCCTACTTACAGCAAAAAGTCATTTTCCAATGTAAAGGAAAATGCAGATCCTGCAAATGTACTTGCTGTTGCAGAAGCAATCAAGCAGGTTATAGCTGATGAAACTAGAAACATCTATATGACTATTTCAAATCAGCTTATTAAGGAAAACTAATAATTTCCTTAATTCAATTACCCTGTGGATATAAATTCATAGTGTAATTAATGCTGTCCACACTTCATCAGGATGGTCACCAGCAATACCAAAATCTATTAATATGAGGAGGAGAACACCATGGAATATATCTTAACATTAACATTCATGACAGAAGGCGGCAAAAAGAGCTCTCTTACTATAACTGGAGTCAATTCTTCAATAAATGCAGATGATGCAAATTCACTTATGGATGCCATTTTAGATAATGACATATTTGAAACAAAATCAGGTGCTTTCGTGAGCAAGGTTGAGGCCAAGCTTACTGAAAGAAAAGTTACAGAATACGCTGTGTAGTTTCTGGGAAAAACAAATAACACCAGGACATTTAAGACCTGGTGTTATTTTTTCAGTACCATTTTAAGTACCATTTCTAATGCTGCTTTAGTTTTATTAATTATAAATCGTATTTATGTGATTTTTAAATCCTATTTCATGCCTACTCATTTATTTTCATGCAGCTTTCTCTTTCTACCATATCCACAATGAATAAACCTATGAATCAGTTCTTGCTTCCTGCAAGCATTCTGGCTGAGGCATATGGCACATAATCATGTTCTTTTATTATTCTCAAAACTTTTTCTCTTGTTGCATCTGGAACATTAGGATAATTATTTATAACTCTTGATACCGTACTTCGTGATACTCCTGCAAGCTTTGCAATGTCACTACTATTCATAAAATTTAACTCATAGTTTTATCTTCATCTTTCATCATTTCCTTAGCTTTCTTAAATGCTTCTTCATAGCTCATCCCGGTAAGGTATAGTTCAGCAGTTTTCTCTGCAATTTTCCTGCACATCTTTTCTTTAGTCATAACATAAACAGCTATAACATTCATATCATTCACCAACTACTAAAGTTTATATATTTTACAATTACATTTTTATTTTCCGGTACTAATTTTCAATTATATCAATCAAGTCAGTAATCAAGCTGTCATATGGCAGTTACTTCTTACCTGAGAGCAGTATTTGCACCCTTGATCATAAGCTCCAGCTCCCTGTCTGGCTTCCATTCAATTATGGTTTTTCGTGCAGTTTCAAAGAGCTTCACTGAAGTGTTCTTATATGAGTTTACATTCATGACTCTCTTATAATCCCTCCACATGCTGCTGAATGCCTTTTTGCTCAGTTCACGATAAGCAGGGGTATTTTTCCCTCCAAGAACGGATAAAACATTCTTAACTGCAAGAGTCCTCAGTTCCTCCTGCTGGCTGTAGTCAATGGTCATGTTATTTTCAAGGTTTTTAATCCTGTGGCCAATTTCAACTGTACGCTTGTCAATGCAGAATATGGCCTTGAGTTCCGGCGACAACTCCTGTTCACTTAAGCTCAAAGGAGATGCTGTACTTTTATACGCTCCGCTTTTCCTTATCTCTGGAAGCACATCTACTGCAAGCCATCGCTGAAATTCCTGAGCTGAAGAACTGGATGACTTCATGCACAATAAATAAAAGACCGATTCGGGAATATAATCATTTTTCCCAACTTGTTGGGAAATTCCCAGTTCATTTAGGTAGCTGTTTATAGTTTCCCACCTGATATAGTACCTGCCATTTTTCAGCTGAAGCCACCCCAGATTCCTTGCTGCATCTTCAGCATTGATTGATATGCTGCCATCATCATTGATAATTGTCCTTACTTGTCCAAACTGATCAGACGTAAATACATTCATGCTCTTTGTATCTTCCATAAAATCTCCCACCTTCTTCTGCTGCCTTATTGCAGCTATTTTTCTATAATCCCTTATTTAAAGACATTCTGCAGCTTCTGCATACATAAAGTTTCCTGTATTCAGTGATATCCTCTTCACTGCCGCAGAATATACATCCGCTCCTATATTTCTTGATGATGATATGACTTGCTCCGTCACAAATGGTCACAAAATCTCCATCATCTATTTCATGTCTCTTTCTTATTTCCTTTGGTATCACTATTCTTCCTAAATTGTCTAATTTTCTTATAATCCCTGGATTATACACCACACTCACTCCTTTTATTTATATATCATATTTTCGCATATTATTTTACTTAAACACTTTTTCATTTATTATGATTTTCTTTTTTATATTTTGCTTATTTCTCATATTTTTCTATTATCTGAATATTTTTAAAATACACTGCTTCTCCTATATTTTCCTATCACATAATAGATTTTCTTTTTCAGCATTTCTTAATTCTCAAATCAACATTAAATGTTGTTTATATTTCACTGATTTTCTGATACTTTTCGTCATATTTAAACTTCAGTGTTCCAATCCGTCCATTCCTGTGTTTCCCTATGATGCACTCCATGATTCCACGGTCCTTTGTGTACTTGTTGTAATATTCATCCCTGTAAAGGAACATAACCATATCTGCATCCTGTTCAATATTTCCTGATTCCCTTAAGTCAGAAAGCATAGGCCTTTTGTCGTTCCTCTGCTCTACTGCCCTTGAAAGCTGGCATATCAAAATCACGCATACATCAAGCTCCTTAGCAAGAATCTTAAGGCCCCTTGTAACTTCTCCTATTGCTGCATCTCTTGTCTGTCCTTTTGGTATATTCATAAGACTCAAATGATCTATTATTATCACATCAAGCCCATACATAGCCTTAAGTGATTTTGCCTTGATTCTTATGGACAAGAGATCCTGATATGGAGAACAGTCAGTATACATGCTGTCCCTTTCTGAAATCTCTGACTGTGCTGCAATTATCCTTGAAATTTCTTCATCTGTAAGCCTTCCGAATTTCATCTTTTCAACTTCAACCATTGCACTATATGACAGCCTTCTCATTCCTATTGCCTTTTCCGTCATTTCAAGCTCACACATAAACACTTTGTATCCATTCCTGCAAAGCCCATCCCCTATATTTAGTGTGAACATGGTCTTTCCCATTGATGGCCTTCCTGAAATTATGTCAAGCTCACCTCTCACAAAGCCTCCTATGTTCTTGTCAATAGACTCAATGCCACTCTTCATTCCTGGAATTATGTTACCCCATTTCACTCTTTCCTGAATTTCATCAACAGTCCTGTTTAGTAGTGCACTATCCTTAGACACCATATTCCTGTTTTCATTTCTTCTCATAAGGGTAGTCATCACCTTTTCAATTTCATCACTTGAATGTGTTTTTTCATCATAAAGATTATTGATTGCATGCTTCATTGCTTTAATTGCAGACCTTCTGTATGATTTTTCTTTAAGTATTTTTACATACTGTAGAGGACTTATTTTTAACCCATTGACCATAAGTTCCGTCACATATGAAATGCCTCCTGCTTCTTTTATCCTGTCTTTGTCCATTGTTTCAATAAGCTGCGTTAGATTTATGTCCTGCCCATTTAAAAACAGCTTTTTAATTGCTGAATATATGATTTGATGTGCACTCATATAAAAATCTTCAGCATAAAGCTTGTCAATCACTTCCGGCAGTATTGATGTGTCATAAAATATACCGCTTAAAAGCTCCTGCTCACATAAAACATTGCTGGGAAGAGCCTGTACAGTATTGCCCATATTAAATTTTCCTCCTTTCTTTTAATAAACAAATTCAAAGGTGAATATAATTCTCCATTATGATTTATACCACTTTCCATAAAACCTGCCCTTTTTCAAATTCCATGTTCCATAATCACGCTCTGATCCTTGATACATAACACTCTTTCTTTTCATGTACATCCTTCTTAGGTTTGTTTTCACTTTATTCATATAAAATGCTTTTAAGAGGTTCATATGCCATTGCATTCTGCCTGCAGCTATCACTATTTTCATGTACATTGCCATTGTTCTTCCAGTTTTCAAGAATACCTTTAAGATAGCCGTAGTTGTTTGATTTCCCTCTTTTCACACATTCTTCTGCAGCCTTCATGAGCCATTCCTCTCCATACTTTTCTATATCATTTGAAATGAACTCAAGAAGATGGCTTGTAACTAGAAATCCGCACTTTTCAAAATGCTTGTATACATTGAGGTTTTTCTGTGACATTTCAATCAATGCCTTATATTCTGAGGTGCTATGACCATCATTGTCTTCTGCCAACTTATTATCAGGATTCAAAGAAGAAGGAACCACACTGTCTTTCTTGTTTCTGGTTTTCTTCTTCTGGCTGGCTGCCTTACTATCTTTCTTTTTGCTTAAGCATTCAGTCTGCCCTGATTTTTTCTCTGCTTCTTTATCCTGATTTTCTCTTTTATCTGCTGTTTTATATTTCTCTATATCTATCTCTATATCTGTCTCTTTATCTTTTTCTTTCTCTGTATCTATATCTTTCTCTGAGTAACACGATGGTAACTTATGAGTAACATTGTTACTAGAACCACCAAGCCTGCTTTCCTTTTCCCTTGCCCTCTTCCTTCTCATAAGCTGTGCCTTGTTAGTTTCACTGCCAACCATAAGTTCAAGCTGTGTAAGATATATTTCTCCATTTTCAAGTATTTCAACAAGGCCAATTTTCTTGAAAAGCTCCATGGCAACTATGGCAGTATCCAGCTTTACATGAGTGATTTCCGATAGTTTCTTTATGTCATATGGTATGAGGATTTCGCCTACATTCCTTATCAATATTCCATTTGTCTTCAGTGATTTTAAACATAATTTCAAATAAAAGTTTGTATAGTACACTCCGTTTTCCTGTTCTTCAAGCCAAGCAATGGTATCCTCTTCAAAAAAACCTTCCATAAGCTTGAGCCAGTAATATTTTTTAGCCATCATTTATTTCATCCTCCACTTAAATTCTCTCTTTTAACACCTTTTAATTTCTCTCTTTTAATACACTTTCTGCACACTTCCTGCATATAGATATATATGTTCTGGAATTAGTTCTCTTTTTTTGTGCTATTCTGTTGCTTTTAATATAAATATCGCAGTTCTTCAGTATCCTTATAAATTCAGCTTCAGTAACTTCTCCTTTAAGCTTTTTTAAAAATCTGAATACCAAATAAAGACCGCCTTTCACCCAAAATAAAGTCAATGCTGCACAATCTATGACAATGCAGCTTATTTTAGTTTTTATTCACTTATCTCAAATAGATACTCAATGGTCAGTTCAGGGAAAAAATACGTTTTTATCTTCAATGCTTCATTAAGCTTGAAGGAAAACTTCCCATTAATTTTGTCGCATATAGTAGCATTTTTTACCCCCAGAAATTCTGCCAGCACATTTCTGCTTATATTCTTTCGTATCATTTCCCTTTCCAGGTTCTTATACATCCTCTCACCCTCTCAATACTTAATTTCGTATTTCCAATTTTATCCTACACTCAATTTCGTATTATGTCAACATATTTTTCCCATATTATTTCCATATATCCTATTTACAAACCTATTATCACCATTTATACTATATATATAATGCGAAATTTCGTAAGCAGATAGGTGATAAAAATGAATAAAACAGAATTAATACGACAATTAATAAAAGACACTAACCTGACCATGAAAGCTTTTGCACAAAAGGCTGACATACCTTATACGACTTTAAGGTCCATGCTTGAAAGGGGCATTGAAAATGCTTCTGTAAACAATGTAATAAAGGTCTGCTCAACGCTGAATATCAGTATTGAGTATCTTTACCATATGCAGGATATAAATAGTCTTTCCTATGATGAAACAGAACTGCTCAGATTGTTCAATGAATTGAATGATATAGGCAGGAAGGAATCACTGAAAAGAATTGCTGAACTGACTCAAATCACTTCATATAGGAAAAGTATGCAAATCTGCACTGATGAAATATGTCTTGGCATGGCAGCACACAATGACCATGCACATGATCCTGAACAACAAAAGCTTATGAAAGAAGATTTGGATGAATTATAAGTTTATGAATGGCTGGTGAATATATGAATTCTTATGAACTATTTGTTGATGAATGCTATAAAAATAATGTTATAGTAATTGAGAAAAAATTTAAAAGCAAGGCAAAAGGCCTCTGGAAGGATTACAAAATCGGCATAAGCTCTGACCTTCTTACAATAGCCGAAAAGAACTGTATATTGGCTGAAGAATATGGACATTTCAAAACAACTTGTGGAAACATATTGGATTTAAATGACATACGCAGCATAAAGCAGGAAGTGCGCGCAAGAAATGATGGATATGAAAGGCTATGCAGCATAGAAAAGATCATAAGTGCTATTGAAAAAGGTGCACTGGATAACTTTGAAATAGCAGAATATCTGAACATTACAAATCAATACCTCCACGAAGCAATTAATTATCACAAACGCAGATATGGCTTGTACTGCAGACATAACAATTATATAGTCTTCTTTGAACCTACGGTAAGGATAGTAAGAGTGGATAATAGGCAAGAATTTCTTGTTTAATTTTGAGGTACAAGCATAAATTGATTTGAATTAAACTGATGGGAGAGCAGATAGTTTTGCATAAAAGTAGAACTATCTATTCTCCCATTAAAAAACATTTTTTATTTTCGTCAAAAATAATGTTTTCCTTCTATCATTTCTTTAAAATCAGAAGTTCCAACTTGAATACTCTTTTTCAAATCTGCACCTTCCTTCTCTATAATATTAACATAGTTATTCATTATTATATCCTACAGTCACAGTATTGAAAACAAATTTTAATAATATAAAATCTTTTCCCTAGACTTTCACCTCCAAGTTGTCACTCATACTGAACACAATAGAAAAAGAGTGACTCCCCCTAAAATGAGCAGTCACCCTGTTCCTTCATAAAATATATTTAGTTATTCTATATTTACAACTTATTTTCACTTCATGCTATTTATGACTTACTTCATTTCTTATACTTATAACTTTCTCCATCAAAATCTTTTTATCTTTCGCCAATTGCTCCAATAGCTTGCCTTAATTTTTTTGATACAATGGTAAATCGTAAATCCAATTAGCATATCTTTGTAGCTACACCATTGCTGTCAAACTTATATCCGTATATTTCAGTGTCATGGGCCATCTGTCCATTGCTATATAAGAGATAGTCTTTTCCTTTGTATTCAATCCATCCAGTCACCATTTCTCCATTTGAATTGAAATAATACCATTGTCCATTTATTTTGACCCATCCAAC
This sequence comes from Bacillota bacterium, assembly GCA_023399035.1. Lineage (GTDB taxonomy): Bacteria > Bacillota > Clostridia > Clostridiales > Clostridiaceae > Clostridium. The sequence continues at coordinate 15,980 of JAEWQX010000037.1, forward strand.
CTGCATTGCACCCTGTGAGTTGAAATAGTACCACTTACCATCTGTCAACACCCATCCTGTTTTCATTGCACCATCATTTCTACCACCGAGAAAATACCAGTTGCCTCCATCTGACCACTGCCATCCATAGAGCATATAGCCCTCTTTATCAAACAGGTACCAGCTTCCATTTATCTTGTACCATTCATCTTTTGGATAACCTCCATTATCAAACCTATACCACCATCCAGTACTATTAAGCTCCCAATGGCCTACTTTATATTCATACTCTGCAAGACAGTTTTCATTGAAATAATCGCAGTCACCAGTGAAAGTTCCTATTGTACCGTTTTCCGTATACTGCCATCCTACTATATTTGTGAAAAATCCAGTATATACATTATCAAAGGATGAAGTATAATTTGCAATCCAGCACTTTCTATCCTGAATGTAGCTCTTTATGGAATTTAAATTGCTTATAAATCCGCTGTAAGTGTATATTCCTATTTCTACCTTTGATAATTCCTGCCATCTATTTATGAAACGCAAAACATAACTTCCTAAATCATCAAAATCAGTTTCAACATCTAACATGAATACAAGATCCTGCTTATAATTTTCTGTTGCATTGTAAGCATTTTCTGCCTGTGCTTCAGGAGCGCTCGTTCCATCCAAGAAATGATAAAACCCAACTTTCAATCCTAAATTCCTTGCCTGTTCATATCTTCCTGGAGTAAGCTCGTCTACGAATGTAGCACCCTCTGTACTTTTTAGATATAAATACTGTACACCATTTTCTGCAAGGGTTGATAAATCAGATATTGAATTATCATTGCTTATATCTACACCCTGTATATTAAATAACATTAAATCATCTCCTTTCT
>JAEWQX010000064.1 GCA_023399035.1 Bacillota bacterium
ATCACCATTAATACTGTGCTAAATTTTACCTTCTATTATACATAGACATATTAGCAACTCTGTACATTATTATCTTAGCATTTATACTTGGGGAGTAGTGCTATCAGGAGAATAGGCAAGTCAAACTGCCAATTACTTAATATTCGGTGTACTAGTATGTGATATTGCCAAAGTTATGCCCTACTTTTTGCGTGTTGTAGGACTATTTCCACAGCTCATGCTGACAATAGTCCTATTGTCTCAACAGCGAAAAAAGTAGTTTATTGTCTCAACTCTATCAAAAGGCAGACTATGAAGCTATTGTCAAAGCAAAAAGAAAAAGGATTCCAGGAGACTGCTAATTTCAGCAAATCTCTCGAAATCCCTTATTTTAAGCCTATTTCTGTACTTTTTTACTTGTTTCGAGACAGTAGACATACCGTCTCCACATGCAACGACCCGTTCGGATTGATGTTTTTTACAGTTCCTTACTCTTCCTAGTGTATTCTGGTATTTTCTAGTTTTGGTGGTAGTCGGGAATAAGTCTACGACTATATTTGAGGTATAGGTAAGCGGGAACAAGTCAACCTAGTCAATTACCATATCTATTTAATATCTTTTTTCTTTACTGGAACCCAGATTTCGCTTCGATACTTTGAATTTCCAGTGTCTGGACTCTCATTCCACAAAATTTCAGGGCCTTCAACTACCTCATATCCTGAAGATGGAAACCACTCTGAGTATATTCTACCCCATACATTTTGAAGTGTTTCTGGGAATGGTCCAATCGATTCAAATACTGCCCAGGTAGAAGCATCAATTTTTAATACATCAAATTCTGCTGTTTCATCACCTGAAGTTGCTACCCCGATGTAATGATCCAACTCACCCTTTTCTTCCATTCTTCCTTCTGAAAAATTAGTGGAAGCACTAATAATACCTGTTGGTTCTACATTTGAGATTGCTTTTAATTGTTTAATAACCTCTGGTGTTAAAAGTTCGGTCATTTTTGCAATCCCTGGATTGACACCTTCAAAAATAATTGGAACTCTCTTCTTAAATCCTACTAACTTAAAAGGCGCTTTCTCAACAATACGATAGTTCATTTCGCATCCTCCTTTAATTGATAATTGAAAGGTCATTCGAGGATAAGCTTTTAATTGTGTATTCTCACTCCTTGCCTCAGAAGGGAGAATACCATGCAGGGAATGAAAAGCACGGGAAAATGAATCAGCCGAATTATAGCCATATTTGACGGCTACATCAATTATTCTCAAATCCCTATCTTTCAAATCAAGTGCTGCCAGCGTTAGTCTTCTTCTCCGAATATATTCTGATAAGCTTATGCCTGATAAAAAAGAAAACATCCGCTTGAAATGATACTCTGAACAGTAAGCAATTTTAGAAATTTTACTATAATCAATCTCCTCAGTTAAGTGTTCTTCAATATATGCTAATGCATTATTCATACTTTTCAAAGAATCCATTGAATAACCTCCTTTCATCATCAATATTATCAAAGGATGTGCTTACTAATCCGACAATCTGTGCACAGTATAGTCGGCTATTATTTAAAATATTTTCTTATGAGACTTAAGAAACGAAATCTAATTCATGCTTAGCTTTTCAATTGCCTGTTTCCCATTAGTTAGGAAGACCACATACTTTCCTTCGTTACTTAAATTTTTGCCTATTTAAATTAGAATCTGTTGGTTACCTGTATTCACTCGGAACAGGAATATTAAATCTCTCACACAATAGTTTTACGTCATGCACATCATTTTCATCATACTCATAGCCCAAGTGAAATAATATTTGGTTTTCAGCATCAATACATCTTACCGTTTTATCGCCTATTTTCCCAATGCCGCTAAACACTTCTGGAGGATATGCTTCTCCTTCAAAAACAATGTATCCTTGTTCGTTGAATTTAAATATATGAAGATCAATTATCCTGCCTTTACTATCCTTCCAAACCGTGTGAGATGTGGTGGTATATGCTTCGGTAACTTCAGCAAAGCCTTTTTCTTTTAATATTTCAATAAACTTTTTACTATTACTTTCTTCCACAAATAAATCAATGTCGTTGTGTGCTCTTGTTTCTTCTTCTAATAATGCATCTACTCCCCAACCGCCATCAATCCATATGTTAATTCCATTTTCTTCAGCGTATGTTATTATCTCAATGGCATCAGTTTTACTTACCATGTAATCCCTCCGTTCAAATTCCAATCTATAAAGAGTTTTACTACATATAGTAATACTAATATACAGCAAAAATTTAGCCTAAAATCAAACGTTCATAAGCTATCTTTTTTCCTGTAACTGTTTTAAAATTATCATCTATGCATTTTTTTATCTTTTCCTGTTCTTTTTCTTTATCCATAATTGTCAAATTTTCAAGCAAATCTGCTTCCCATTGTATTTGGAAATCAAGACCATCAATTTTTGATGGAGTATGATGATTACCTACTATAAAGCATATTCTATCAATATTTTTGTCATAGCCTACCTTTTGTAGTATCCCCCGTGCTACTGCTGGTCCTTCTTTTTCTTGATAAGCACCATCTATTGAAGCATACTTTTTTTGTGCTTCAACAGCACCAATATCATGTAGTATAGCAACAATACTGATAAATTCTTTTTCTTCTGCTCCAATATTTTCACCTTCCATTATCTCTTCTGCATTTTTTAAAACCTTGAAAGTATGATCAATTCCAAAAGGAATTTCTTTGAATATTTCTTTCATCTCTTTAATTACCTTTTCTATATACATTGATTGCCCTCCTATTTTTTCATTAATTGCTCTAATCCAGCCTCTGATGTTAACTTTTCAAGATTATCAAATATCTTCTCTTCGTCCCAATCCCACCATTGAAGCTTTAGCAAGAATTCAATCTTTTCATCACTAAAGCGTTTTTTGATAAACTTAGCTGGATTCCCACCATATATTGTATATGGATCAACGCTTTTCACTACTGTTGAATTAGCGGCAATAATCGCACCATCACCAATTATAATACCTGGCATAATGGTTACATTTTGACCTATCCAGACATCATTGCCAATCACAGTATCTCCCTTAAAAGGAAGTTGTTCTATTGTAGGAGTCACTTTTTCCCATCCGCAGCCAAAGATATTAAAGGGGTAGGTTGTAATTCCATCCATTCTATGATTTGCACCATTCATAATAAACTTAACACCCTCTGCAATTGCACAGAACTTACCTATTATCAGTTTATCCCCCAGAAATTCGTAATGATGCTCTATATTATCGTAAAATTTCTCTGGAGACTTTTTATTATCGCTATAATAGGTATATTCACCAATTTCTACATTGAGTCGTTTTGGTAAATTACTTATATAACAAACCGTTTTGATGTTTTCATTTGGATATAGTTTCTTTTTATCTGGTCCTAGCATAGAATATACCTCACTTTCATACTTTTATTTATTTCTTATTGTGGTTTATATCTTTTATGATATTTTCGTGCGTCTAGTAGATTAACTGTCCTATCTTATTCGCCTCCTCGGCAAACCATATAGCACCATCTGGTCCAAGTACAAGACCATGTGGCTCTGCCTCTGGTGTAGGTATTTGGTATTCTAAAATTTCGCCACATATCCTAATCCTACCAATTTTGTTACTCCCCCACTCTGTAAACCAAAGATCCCCATCTTTGCCTGAAGTAATTGCATGTGGCTTAGCATTTTCTGTTGGTAGGGGATACTCAGCTAATTCACCTGATGTAGTAATTCTCCCTATTTTATTCCCCATTATTTCAACAAACCAAAGACAATTATCAATCCCTTTACAAATACCAACTGGCCCAGAAGCTGCAGTTAGTATATCAAATTCATCTATATCTCCTGTTCTAGTAATTCTTCCTATTTTATTACCTTGATTCTCTGTAAACCAAAGTGCTTCATCAGGTCCTGATACAATCATTGAAGGAAATGAGCCTTGAACAGGTAAATCATATTCACTAATTACTCCGCTAGTAGTAATCCTCCCAATCTTGTTACCAGTAATCTCTGTAAACCACATTGCACCATCAGAACCCAAGACTATCCCATATGGGCCTGCATTTGCAGTTGGTATATCATATTCTGTTATTTTGCCTTCTATTGTAATTTTCCCTATTTTATTGGCTTTATATTCTGTAAACCATAAGTGACCCTCAGATCCAATTGCTATAATCGAAAGTCCTGCATCTGGAGTCGGGACTATATATTCTGTTATTTCACCGTTTGTTGAAATTCTTCCTATTCTATTACCTGCATTTTCTGTAAACCATAAAGCTCCATCAGGCCCAACAGTAATTCCATATGGCCCTGATTTCTTCATTGGCAGGGTATACTCTTTTATCTTTATACTCATCTATTTATCATCCTTTCATTATATAATTGAATACAAAAAACCTTTCCAATTTATCAAGCTTCGGAAAGGTTTACGTATCATAATATATCTAGGGCTAGCACAAAAAAATCTACTCTAAAAATGAAAACATCATTTAGCACCCTATAAATATAATTTAAATTTTGACACTATAACCCTATCCAAAACTTATAGTAGTCTAGGCCAGCACAAAGCGACATACCGCAAAATGAAGAGATATGCTCTACTCTACCTATTCTACTGTAACTTGAAAAACTACTGGATAAGATTATATGATCATTTTGACTAATCACCTCATAACTTTAATTCTATACAACCTTAATTATAAAGCATTGAACCAGACATTTCAAGGTTTATAATTTTGTACATAAGAAAAACCGCCATTCCAAGGAATGTATCCCCAGTTGGCGGCCTTTGTAAATCTTCTCTTATACCTCTATTTCTGCACCTGACTTAAACTCTACTGTAAGCATATCATCAAAAACTGTTACCTTATCAATCAGCATTCTAACCAGCCTTTCATCATATTCTTCTAGTAGACCATCTTGCTCATTTAAGAACTTGGTGTTAGTATATAGTAGTTGACACTTTAAGACGAACTAAGTTAATATAATATTTAGTTAAGAAAGGATGTGT
>JAEWQX010000082.1 GCA_023399035.1 Bacillota bacterium
CAGTAATACCTATAAATAATGGTTTAACTAGTTTTTTACTTGGATTACTACTATTTAGTTCTGAACTTTTAGGTTTAATTGCTTTTTTTAATTTTCAATTTTTATTTTATAAAAATTATAAATTAGAAATAAAAACACTAGATGAATTTGATTCTAATACTATTCCTTTTGTTGATGTTTTAATATGTACATATAATGAACCATTGAACTTATTAGAAAAAACTATCGCTGCTTGTTTAAATTTAAATTACCCTTGCAATAAATTTAAAATACATATATGTGATGATGGGAGAAGAGATTCTTTAAAAATATTATGTGAATCTTATGGAATAAACTATATAACTAGAAATGATAATATAGGAGCAAAGGCTGGTAATATAAATAATGCTTTAAAATTTTTAAATGGTGATTTATTTGCTGTACTTGATGCTGATATGATTCCCAGAAAAGAGTTTCTATCTAAAACAGTAGGTTATTTTTCAAATGATAATTTAGCATTTGTTCAAACACCTCAAGTATATTACAATCAAGATATGTATCAGTATAATATGTCAAAACGTATACCTAATGAACAAGATTTTTTTATGAGGAATATTCAAGAAGCTAGAGATGCTCATAATGCTGTACTACATGTAGGAACTAATGCAGTATTCAGAAGAAAGCATATAAATGAAATCGGTGGGTATCCTACTTGCTCAATAACTGAAGATATGGCTGTAGGGATGCTATTACAAGCAAAAGGATATGATTCTATACTTATAAATGAAGATTTAGTTTTAGGACTAAGTGTCACAACATTTACTGAGCTTGTTAAACAAAGAGATAGATGGTGTAGAGGCAATTTACAAGTATTAAAAAACTTTAATCCTTTATTTACTAAAGGCCTAAGTTTTTCTCAGAAAATAGTTTATTATGATGGTGCTATATACTGGTTTTCTAATATACAAAAACTAGTGTATCTACTGTGTCCAATAATTTCTTTACTTTTAAATGTATTAATAATTAATACATCTATAGAAAATCTTCTAAAATTTTATATTCCTTTTTTATTAGGTCAGATATTAATATTTAATGTTTTATCTGGTAAAACAAGAAGTCTTAAATGGAGTCATTATTACGATATAGCTATGGCCCCACACTTAACTTTATCAATTTTAAAAGAAATATTTGGATTAAAAATAAATTTTAATGTTACATCAAAAGAAATTACACATAATAAAAAACACTTCCAATTTAATATTGTACTTCCTCAAATATGTATAATATTCTTTACAATAGTATCTTGGATAATTTCTACTAAATTAGTTATTGATAATAGAATGATTTTGGGTACTTACTTAATAAATATGGTATGGAGTATATATAATTTTATAGGTGCTATAACTTCATTGATTGTAGCTTATCAAAAGCCAATTTTTAGAACTAGTGAAAGAATAGTTATATCTGAAGATATTAAAATAATTTTAAACAGCGATTCTTGTGTGACTAAAGGAACTCTTATAGATATTTCCGAAAAAGGTCTTGGTATAAAATTATATTATGATAAACTTTTCAATATTGGAGATTCTGTTTTATTAACTTTAAATAAAATAGTTTTTAAATGTAAGGTAACAAGAGTACATGAAAATTTCATTGGATTAACTTTTACAAATGCTACTCCAGAACAAATGAAGACCATAATGGGAATATTTGTAGATAATATGCAACCTTATTATAAAGTTAATAAAAATTAAAATTATAAAAATAATATGTTAAATAAAGAATCAATTTAAAACTATATTAAATTTGTACTATTTATCTAAATATCAATTTACTTATTTATAATAGATGTCTATTATGAGAAACTAAATTTAAATAAATATATATTTATTTAAAATCTAAAAGACCGTATCACTTATTTGTGATACGGTTCATCATTACTAATTCTAAATTTGTATAAAAACAAGTATTTTCATCTTTTTCTATAAAATTATGCCTTAATTTCCTCTGCCATCTTAAAGGCTTGTTTTGCTAAAAATACAGCTATAATTTCATTGATAACAGCAGCTGCTGCAATTGTACCTTGTATCACAACTGCATATTCTGGCTGAAATGGCATTAAAGTTTCTACTGCTATTCCAGTAAATATCAGTGATACCCCTGAATGAGGTAAAAGAGATAAACCTAAATATTTACATACATTATCATCAGCCTTTGATAACTTACCCCCTGCATAAGCTCCAAAAATCTTCCCTATTCCACGGGCTATTATATATATAGCAGTAAAAATTCCAGCACCAAATATTAAGTTATAATCTAACGGTGCTCCTAAGTTTATTACCATAACTATCAATCCTATACCTATTATAGGATTAATAACTCCCATTATTTCTTGTAATCTCTCTTTGCTAACTGAATTGGCAATAATAGCTGAGAATGATATGCCAGATAATAATAAGTTTATTGATAATATATTATTATTTACATACCTTCCAATAACAACAGTAACAGCTATAAGTATTGCAATCTTTAATATTGTTTCTATCTTAGAGCACTTATTTTTTAAAATTTTACTACCTATATAACCTGTAACCCCACCTATAGCAAGTGGTAATATTATCATCATCAAAATAGAAATAATATTTACTGATTCTCCAGTCATTCCTCCTGAAACTACTCCAATAACAAGGAAAAAGACTATTAGACCTAACACATCATCTAAAGCTGCAAGTGGTATTAAAGTCTTAGAAACTGGGCCTTTAGCATTATACTCTTTAACAATTGATAAAGATGGGGCTGGGGCTGTTGCTAATGCAATTGCTCCAAACACTAAAGCTATAGACATTGGCATGTCTGTAAATATAAAAAATGCAATTGCAACTAATATAAATGCTGTAATTCCTTCAAATAAGCATATAGTAACTATTTGCTTTCCTGACTTCTTTAATTCTTCTATTATTAGTTCAGTACCTATTAACATTCCTACTAATATTTCTCCTACATTAGTCAAAATATGATACCATTGTGTATCCATAATACTGCTGTTCATCCAGTTCAATGCATGTGGACCTATTATCATACCTGTTATCAGCCATCCAAGTATAGATGGCAGCTTTAATTTTGAAACTAATTTTCCTACAATAAAAGCTATAATAGTAAATAAAATTAATAATATAACTCCTTTAATCAATTGAATCACTCCTATTACTTGTCTATTCCCTCAAAAACCATTTCCAGCATCTCTCTATGATCTTTTCTAAATTCTTCAATAGCAGTATCTTTATCTATATCATTTATTCTTTTTATATGCTTTTTTTCTAAGTTCTCTCCTATCATTACTATTAACTCAAATGCTTTCTCTTTATTAAACTTAGGATTTATATCTATATTTTTTATAACATCATGTATGAGATTATTATTATAGTTTTGAAACTCACTACTTAATTCCTTAGCTTTTTCTATGCTATTGTCTATTACTAGATTTACGATAATTTTTGAATATAAAGGATTTTCTCTAAAGAATTTAAATTTTATATCAAAATATTCTTCTACATAATCTATTCCCTTCTTGTTACTATCTTTAATATTTATAGCTATGTTTCTTTTAAAACTATCAATAACATGTCTAACTACAGTTAAATATATATTTTCCTTTGAATTATAATAATGATAAAGTAATCCCTTTGATATATTGGCCTTTTTGCAAATCACATTAGTAGATGCTGCCTTATATCCATTTTGTGCAAATTCTTCAATTGCAACATTAAGAATTCTTTCTTTAACACCTATAGTTTCCAGTTCCTTATCATTCATATTTGCCCTCCTATTTGACCAGGTGGTCTATTAACAATATACAGTATACATCCTATAGACCACCTGGTCAATAATTTATAAAAAATAGTTATCTTAAAGAAGTTTTTTATATTTATCTATTAAGCTAATCTTATTTCTTTTCATAACAGGTATTGTTTTATAAAAAACAATGACTAGTTGTAAAATAAAATTGAACCAATAAAAAAAATCCCCTATCGGGGACTATATATCTTAGAAAAGAGCATTACCACATATCAACAAGCATCAAAAATCCTGGTATCCAAGCAGTTATAATTCCTTCAAATATGGCTAAATATGGAACAAAGTTTCCAAGGTTTTTCTTTAAAATTATTTCTATAAATGCTGTAAACCAAAGTATTCCCCATAATACCCATATAATACTCATTCTCCAATCTAAATCTTGTGTTAAACTAATATACGCACATGGTATAGTATTTATAGCTACAAATAAGCTGTACCACCCATAAGGTCTTTTATCTAAATTAAATATACTGTTTATAGCTATAAATAAATATGTAAAACCAAATAATAATCCTGTACCTACTGCATAATACTCTTCTTGTATTACAGCCACAGTATCAATTATTACTGCTAAAGAACCTGTAAATATATTCATTACAGCAGATGACTTTTCATCTATATTGCACAATCTGCTTATACCATTATTTATTAGAACTATTCCTACATATAATAATACTATTCCTAACATCTGTATTCACAACCTATCTTACTAATATTTTCGTATAGATAACTCTTTAGAATTTAAAAATTCCTTTCTTATATAGTTATGACATAACTTTATTGCACTCTCTATATTTTGAGTCAAGTTACCTAATACTCTTAATACAAAACCATTTACTTCAAGCTCTGATATCCCAAAGCAGATCGGTAAATTTAAATTTTTGACGGCATTTCTCAACTCTTCAATAATTTCTGCATTAATATTTTTATTTATTACAAGTAATGTTCCAAAGTTTTGATATCCCTCAAAAAAGCCCAACTTAGTGACGTCATGTTCTCGTGGATTTACTAATAAATTATCTAATAGAACTATTTTATTATTTACATATACACTTGTTTTTAACTGTACATTACTATATTGAAATTCTTCTCCTTCTTTTGACCACCCAGATGTAATTCCATCACTATATATGAGTGTTGCACTTTCATCCATATAAATATTATTTACTTGCTTATAAATTGCATCTTTATATAGTATTACACTATCTGTTATATACTCTAAGATGCTGTTTTTCTCTAAATTTATTAAAGTTTCCTGTTCAGTTTTCTCTCCATGTACACATTTATATACTTTTGTAGAAGCTTGAGTCGTTATAATTGCTCTTGAATTTTCCTTTAGGCTGATGCTGTACTTATATTTTTCACCTTCAACATATCCTCCTCCAAGGCCAACTATAAAATAAGTTGAAATTTTTTCACTATCAAGATGAATAGTTGGAGATAATTTTATCAGACCATCAAATCTTTTTTCACTTATAACAGTATTTTCATTCTTTTTCTCTAATACTATTTCAAATTCTCCTGCATATTTACTGTTACTCATATTAGTTAATTCCTTCTAATAAACAATTCTTTTTAATCCAGAATAGAACTTCATTTACACCTTCATCTTTTTTTAAATTAGTAAATATAAATGTCTTTTCTTTTCTAAATGTTAATGTATCTCTTCTCATAACTTCTAAATCTGCTCCAACATAAGGAGCTAAATCTATCTTGTTAATGATAAACAAATCACTCTTTATCATTCCCTGCCCTGCTTTTCTTGGAATTTTTTCACCTTGCGCTACATCTATAATGTAAATAGAGAAATCAACTAAATCTGGACTAAATGTTGCAGCTAAATTATCTCCACCACTTTCTAGAAAGATAATATCTAAGTCATTGAATCTGCTTTTCATTTCTTCTATAGCAGCAAAATTCATAGATGCATCTTCTCTTATTGCTGTGTGTGGACACCCTCCTGTCTCTACTCCAATAACTTTATCTTCACTTAACACAGAATTCTTTACTAAAAATTTGGCATCTTCCTTTGTATAAATATCATTTGTGATAACTGCACAATTATATTGATCTTTCACTAACCTTGTTATTCTTTCTATTAATAAAGTTTTTCCACTTCCAACAGGACCTCCTACCCCTATTATTATTGGTTTCTTCATAAAAACTCACCCTTTCACCATGTAATTAATTTTGTTTTTTAGTTTTTAGATTTTAAGACATAAATAATCTAAATTCCAATACTTCATGATTTATTTGAGCCAATTCAATACCTGGAGTACTTGCACCAAAAAAGCTATAATCTAAGTTTTTAATCTTTTCGTATAAAACTTTAAAGCTCTCACTACACTTTTTAAGAATTATCTGACCATCTTTTTGTCCTAGAGGTATAGCCCTGACACCATTTTGAATAAGTGTTGAAATTGTACTATACATATGAAAGCTTATAGCTTCTTCTTCAGAAAAATTTAAAGTATACATAAGCAATCCAAACACTATAGCTGGGTGGCCGAAAGCCTGCTTCGTATTAATTTTTTCTTCATATTCTTTTAAAATTTCACTATCATATAACTCAAGGAAAAGCTTAATCATTCTGCTTGCTATAAGCTTTGAACCATTTCTAGTTTCTTTAGCTATAGTCTGAACTGTAAGCATTCTGTCAAGTTCTGAAATTTTTTCCAACTCATTTTTATTTAAATATTCATACAACATCCTGATTGCTAATCCATCACTATAAATAAATACATTATTTAAAAACACATGAAGATATTCTTTTAAACTCTCTGCATTTGTAATCTTGTTATTTCTCAAATAGCTTTCCATACCATATGAATGATTAAAAGAACCTATAGGAAAGTTAGAATCACATATTTGTATAACACGCAATATATTTATAATATTATTTTCATTGTTTTTAGTGTCTGTGTGCGAATTCAACATGTCTAAACGCCTTTTTCAAAGTTATATTTTCTCTTGAATAATTAATATTATCTCTTTTTAATCCCTCTTCTACTAACCTATCATATTGAATTATCATTTTGCCATCTTCAAATTGTGCTTGAAGATGTCTATTTCCTAAAGCGTGTGCTATTACTCCCATTTCAGTCATATTTGAAGGTTTAATGATTAAAACATCTTCACTATTGACTTTCACAACTATAAGTTTTTTATCTTTGTTATAAAGAATATCACCGTCTTTTAATTTTTCGCTGTTTTCTAATGTTATTCCATACTCTCTATTATGGTCTGAAGTTACTCTTAGAATTCTTTTAAGCATATCTTCACTATTTAAATATATTGTCTCAATATGATATCCATTTAAATTATCTATTTGATTAATATTTCCTATTACCTTACTAAAAATCAATTCTCGTTCCCTCCTTCAAAATTTAGAAGTTATATTGCTCATACGATATAACTTCTAAAGCTGAATTTATTTCAAAACTTAGAATAAGAAGTATCTTTGTGCTAATGGTAATTCTTTTGCTGGTTCACAAGTTATTAACTCTCCATCTACAGTAACATCATAAGTTTCTGGATCAACTCCAAGTTTTGGAGTTGCATTATTTAATTTCATATCTTTCTTTGTTAAATTTCTTATTCCACCTACTGGTAATACTAACTTCTGCAATCCTAATTCTTCTTTTATACCATGTTCGTATGCGTATTTAGAAACAAAAGTTGCAGAAGTTGGATATTTTGCTTTTCCATATGCCCCAAAACAGTCTCTATAAAATTCCGGCTGACATGTTGGAATAGATGCATTTGCTTCTCCTATTATTGATTTATTTACCATACCGCCTTTAATTACTAGATGTGGTTTTACACCAAAGAATTGTGGATCCCAAAGTACTAAATCTGCCATTTTTCCTACTTCTACAGAGCCTACATATCTTGATATTCCTTGTGCTAATGCTGGATTTATAGTATATTTGGCAACATATCTTCGTACTCTATTGTTATCATTTTCTTTAGAGTCGCCTTCCAATATTCCTCTTTGTTTTTTCATCTTACTTGCAGTCTGCCATGTTCTAGTAATAACTTCACCTATTCTTCCCATAGCCATTGAGTCAGAACTCATAATACTGAATACCCCCATATCTTGTAGTATATCTTCTGCTGCAATTGTTTGATGTCTTATTCTAGAATCTGCAAATGCTATATCTTCTGGAACTTTAGGGTCTAAGTGATGACATACCATAAGCATATCTAAATGTTCTGCAATTGTATTTACAGTAAAAGGTTTAGTTGGATTAGTTGATGCTGGTATTACATTAAGTTTAGAAGCTACTTTTAACAAATCTGGTG
>JAEWQX010000089.1 GCA_023399035.1 Bacillota bacterium
GGCATAGAGGTAACACTCCTTCCCATTCCGAACAGGACAGTTAAGGTCTATAGCGCCGATGGTACTGCATGGGAGACCGTGTGGAAGAGTAGGACGTCGCCAGGTAAGAGTAGAGGATAGTTAGAAATAACTATCCTTTTTAGCGTTTTAAAATAATTTTAGTTATAATTGAAAGAAAAATAAGCTTTGTATATAAGTTAAAGATATTGAAACGTAGGTTAATAATAATAGGCAGTTGGTGTATATTTCATGACACCAACTGCCCATTATATCTATTAAACATTTATATTAAGATAAATTAATCATATTTAAATTATATTATTGAACATTTTAATTCATCTATATGACCTGCAACTTTAACTTTTCTATAAATCTTAGTTATTATTCCATCTTCATCGATAAGAAAAGTACTTCTTTCAATACCAAAGCATTTCTTGCCAAACATAGTCTTTTCTTTTAATACTCCATAAAGATTACATACTGTCTCATCTTCATCTGAAAGAAGAAGAAAAGGAAGATCATATTTTTCAATAAATCTATCATGAGCTTTAAGAGAATCTCTGCTTACACCTAATACAACAGTATTGTTGTCAGTGAAATAATTAATTGCTTCCTTAAAATCCTGTGCTTCCCTTGAACATCCTGGTGTATTATCTTTTGGGTAAAAATATAATACAACCTTTTTATTTAAATAATCACTTAATTTATGCTCTTTTCTATCAGATCCCATTAATGTGAAATCTGGTGCTTTTAAACCTTCTTCAATTAATACATTTTCCATAAAATACCCTCCTTTTATTACTAATAATTATTATTATATAATAAAAATTAAAATAAATAAAGGTTTATAAGAATATAAGATAAAATTTAATAATATTTTTAAAATATGTAAATCTATTTTTGGGGAAAAGAAGTCCTTAAATAGGGTAAAATCTTTAATAATTAATTATAATCTTCTATTTACTATACTTATTTATAAATATGTATAGTTTATTAAATATTAGAAGTACTCAAATATTTGAAATTTTTGAATATACATATTAACAAGTCTAAATAAATTGTTAATAAAAGGGGTGTTCATTAATAATGTATTTAAACAATAAAGAAACAGTTACTGTAGAAAAAATCTTTATAAATGCTATTATATATACACTAGATAAAAAGAACACCATATTTGAAGCTATGGGAGTAAGCAAAGGGAAAATAGTTTTTTTAGGAACAAATAAAGAAGCTATAAATGCATGTGATGATAATACTACACTAATAGATTTAAGACATAAAACAATAGTACCAGGATTTATAGATGCATATGCAAAAATTCCTGAAAGAATTATAATGAGAAAAGATGACTTAAGTTTATTTGAGTGTGATACTATTAAGGAATATTTAGATACTATAAGGGAATATATAGATACACATATTGATAAGGAAGTAATCTATGGATCGGGATGGAACTTTAATAAATTTTTAAACAGAGATAATTTTTATAAGGGACCTAATAAAAGTTTGCTAAATGATATTTGCTCAGATAAGCCTATCATTTTGAGAGATATTACTGGACATATGTTATGGCTTAATGACAGGGCATTTGAGTACTTCAGAATTACTAAAGATGATGTATCACCGGCAGGAGGTACTATCGAAATTGATGAAACTGGAGAGTTATGGGGAACACTTAAGGGAAATGCAGCAGGACTTATAAACATAAGTGAAGTAAATAGATATAGTGATAAGGATTTACTAAATGGTTTGATAAAATTTCAAGACAGGCTTCATTCCTATGGAATAACTTCAATTGGACTTGTAGAAAATTATTCTGCTCATATACCATTTGATATCTATAGGCTGGCAGAAATAAAAAATAATCTAAAGCTAAAAATTGCTTATGGTGTCAATATACGTCCATATGAAATACAGCATAAGACAATTTATGAACAGCTTCATGAATTAAAGAGATTAAGGATAATATATAAGAGCAGATATTTCGATATTACAAGAGCGTGCTTTGAATGCGATGGATTAATTGAAATGCACAGTGCATTTTTGTTTAAACCTTATAGGAATGATAATGAATATAATGCTGATAATATTGGCAGATTCAAGTGGGATGTACTTGAATTTAAAGAAGCAGTTAAAATGGCTAATAGGCTGGATTTCAATGTAGCTATTGAATGCAGGGGAGATAATGCGTGTAAAGTTTCAATGGATGGAATAGAATATTCACAGAGGAATAATAATTATAATCAGTGCAGAAATTCAATAGTACATCTGGATCTTATTACAAAGTATTATATAAGGAGAATGAATATTTTGGGAATAAATGCAATAATACACCCATTCTGGTACTATGAAAGCAGGGAATCTGCAGAAAATGAATATGAATCAATAGGTGAAGATAGAATACAGAGATTATATCCATATAAATCATTAGTTGAAAATAATATAGTTACAGCAGCATCATCTGAATATTATGTTGAAGATGCACCTAATCCTATAAAGGGAATATGGTGCGCTGTTACAAGAAACTTGTATGATTTTAGAAATAAAACAGAATCAAATGAGAATCTGATGATATATCCTAAATATAGATTAAATCCAGATGAAAAGGTTACTGTATTAGATGCAGTAAGAAGCTTCACAATTGATGCAGCATATATATTAGGGAAAGAAAAAGAAGTAGGCAGCATTGAATGTGGAAAAAACGCCGATTTTGCAGTACTTGATAAAAATATATTTGAAAGCAGTATTGAAGAAATATCTAATATAAATGTATGCAGCACATACTTTGATGGAGAATTAGTTTATACAAATGAATAATGAAATATATATTTTTTCTTTTTAATTATCATGATATAATTAATAGCATTAAAAACAGATGTTGATTATATATCTGTAAGCTACAAAAGAGGAGAAAAATATGAGTAACAACAAAAATGAAAAGATTAAAGATGCTTTTGTGAAGAATATGAAAAAGCATAAAGGCAACAAAAGAGCACAGCTTGCAACTGTAATTATATTTGGGACAATAGCTCTATGTACAGTTATATTTGAAAAAGACTATATAGGCGAGTTCATAAATAATCATAGCAGTAATTCAACTGTAGTAGAAGGTACTATGGAAGTATCCTATTTAGATGTTGGACAGGGAGATTCAGCTTATATAAGAGTAAATGATTTTGATATATTGATAGATGCAGGACCAAAAAGTGATAGTGACAGATTACTAGAGCAGCTTAAAGCTAAGAACATAGATGATTTTGAAATGATAATTGCTACACATCCACATGAGGATCATATTGGAGGAATGGCAGATGTATTTCAACAATATGATGTAGAAAGCTTCTATATGCCATCAGTGACGCATACTACAAAAACATTTGAGAATATGGTAAAGGCAGTTTCAAATGAAGGAATAAAGATTCAGACAATAAAAGAAGGAATGAAATTTGACCTTGGAACTGGTGCAAAGATTGATGTTTATTCACCTATTTATGAATCATATGAAGAATTTAATGATTATTCTCCAATAATGAAGCTGACATTTGGAGAAACAGAGCTTATATTTACAGGTGATGCAGAAGCTCATGCAGAAGCTGATGTGGTTGCTAAGTATCCAGATAATTTAAAAGCAGATGTATTAAAATTTGGACATCATGGATCAAGCACATCATCAACTGAAGAATTTTTACAATCAGTTTCACCAGAGTATGGTATTATAAGTTGTGGTGCAGATAATAAATACGGTCATCCACATAGAGAAACTTTAGATAAAATTTCTAAGTATAATATAAAGTCTTATAGAACAGATACTCAGGGACAAATAACTTTAACATCAGATGGAAAAAATATTTCAATTAAAACTGAAAAATAATATATTAAAAAACTCTCTTGATAAATTTTTATTAAGAGAGTTTTTATTAGAAAAGATTAATATATAATATAATTCTACTAGACTAGAATTATTATGAGAGTATAGTTATTTTAATTATAAAATGCTGGAATTTAAATTTAGAATAATAATTAATTTATAAAAGATATTGATATAAAAGACAAATTAGGATAAAATTATAATTCGATAAGTATCAAATTGAAGTGTTAATATCATATAATATGGAAGCAAAATGTTTATTAAAAACATTTTTTAATATTTAGAACTTAGAAGGGTTGTTAGAAATTATGAATTCAAAAGAATTGGCAAAGATATTTAAAGCGCTATCTAATGAAAATAGGCTTGATATATATTTGGAGATATTAAAGAATAGTGAAAAAACATTTGAAGATGATTGTTCATGTGAGTGTTTTATAACAGATATAATAAATAAGTTTAACATTGGAGCTCCTACAATTTCACATCACCTAAAAGAATTATCCAATGCAGGACTTATAATTACAGAAAAAAGAGGAAAATTTTTAATAGCAAAAATTAATGAAGAAGTTATTAGTGAAGCATGCAGTATTATAAACAATAATAAAAAGAAATAATGAAGATTGTTTTTAATTTATATTTCGATAGGTATAAAAGAATCGAATTTTAATTTCATAAATGCAGAGGTGAAGTTATTATGGAAAATGTATTAATTACAGGTGCAACAAGTGGTATTGGATATGAATTTGCAAAGATATTTGCTCAGAATAATTATAATTTAATTTTATGTGC
>JAEWQX010000098.1 GCA_023399035.1 Bacillota bacterium
ATAGTAGACAGAAAAAATCGAAATTTTTATGCTATATTCCTTGCTAACGCTTCGCATTGATCTGGGGTCATATAATTTATAGCAGAATGTAGTCTTTTTCTGTTATACCATCCTTCTATATAAGTGAATATAGCTAATTTGGCTTCATTGAAGTCTTTATATGTTTTAGTATATACTTCTTCCTTTTTTAAACTAGCATGAAATGATTCTATGCAAGCATTATCATAGGGACAGCCTTTCTTACTAAATGATTGAATTATGTTTAACTTTTCACATAACATTTTCATGTCATTGCTTGTGTACTGAGACCCAAGATCTGTATGGAAAATAACTGGTTTATCAGGAGTTTGTGAAGAATAGGCTTTTTCTAATGCTGTCATAACAAGGTCATTAGTCATATTAGTTCCGTAAGCGTAGCCAATTATTTTTTTGCTATATAAATCTAATACTGATGCTAAATAAGTCCAACCATCTTTTAATGTATGGATATAAGTTATATCTCCAACCCACTTTTGATTAATTGTTGTAGTTGTAAAATCTCTATTTAAAACGTTTTCTAAACCTTCTACAACTTTTTTAGAAGAACTATGTTTGTATTTTTTTACAGTAATTGCATATAGATTCATTTCTCTCATAAAGCGCTGCACTCGCTTTTCACTGATTTTATAACCTTTTTGTTTCATTAAAAAATGGATTTTTGGAGAGCCATATCTGCCTTTATTCTCATTATATATCTCCAGTATAGCTTGCTTTAAAATTTTATTTTCTTTGCTTCTTGAAGATTCTTGACCAGTTATTTTCTTATAGTATGTGCTTCTGGCTACGCCAAGAACGGAGCACATTGTATTAACATCATGTTCATGTGAATTAAGTTTTATAAACTTAACACACTTATCTAATGATTTGTTGCAAATATGGCCATAGCTTTTTTTAATATTTCATTTTCCTCTTTGATACGTGCCATTTCTTTTTTAAGTTTCATAATTTCATTTACAGTAATAACTTCTTCATCATTAATCTTAATTTCCTTGCTTTTATTAATCCATCCATTTATAGTTGAATTAGCAATTCCATATTCTTTACCAATCTCAGTAACTGTCATACCAGATTTAAATAATTCAACTATCATATCTTTATATTCTTGATCATATCTTCTGCCCTTACCCATATTGGACACATCCTTTCTTAACTAAATATTATTTTACTTAGTTCGACTTATCGTGTCCACTATTTTATACTAACACCAATCAATTATTGGACGCACATCAGCATAAGCTCGTCCTGTTGCTATTGCAAATCTTATTCCTTTACTTTCAGCACTTTTTATCGCTGCTACATTTTCTTTTGATATTGTATGGTTCCTACTTAACAATGTGCCATCCATATCAGCTGCAATTAATTTTATCATCTTTCTCCTCCAAATATTATATACTTCCTTCAAACTTTAAAACCTCTTTTATCATCAATTTTACCATAAAATATAAACAATAAAATAAGGAATTCTAAAAACAAAATTTATATTAGAAGTTATTAGTAAACTTATTTAGAGTTCTCTACTGCTATCATTGAATAAGTGTCGTATTTTCATGATGTATATCTAAATATATACTAATTGAAAATTTTGTGTATTTCTAGTAATATTGAATATATATTAACAAATTATGCTGATTTAGTGTTTTATTTTTTATAAAGTTTTATTTAAATTATCTCAAAAAAGGAGGTAAAACAATGAGTAATTCAATGACAATTCTTATAGTTGATGATATAGAAGTAGATAGAGTAGTTTTAAGAGAATGCCTCTGTGAAAATTACAGTATATTAGAAGCTTCAAATGGATATGAAGCCTTAAATCTTTTAAATCAATATCACAGCAAAATAAAGGCTATAATTCTAGACATACTTATGCCTATTATGGATGGATATACATTAATGAAAAAAATACATGAAAATTGTCTCTTTAACAAAATTCCCATTATTATATCAACTTCCAGCGATGATATAAAAAGTTCCTTAAATTCTTTAGGTTTATATGCCGAAGATATTATAGAAAAACCTATTGAACCAGCTATAATAAAAAACAGAGTTGAAAACATCATTCTTAAAACGCAGCTTGAATACCACTATAATTATGACAGACTTACAGGAATATATAATTCCCATTCTTTTGAGCACCATGTAAAGAATCTGCTTAAACAGAACCCAATGAAAAACTATATTGTAATTAGATTTGATATAGAACAATTTAAGATAATCAATGATCTTTTTGGAAGAAATAAAGGTGATGAACTCTTAAAATTTATTGCAGCCAAATTAAAGATTATTATAGGATCAAAGGGCATCTATGCACGTATTCAAGGTGATGTATTTGCAATATGTCTTGAACATAACCCTTCTAACAACGAGTACATCATAAATTCTATAAATGGCTGCCTTGATAAATATCCATTGAACTTTAAAATCTCTCCGTGTTTCGGATTATACATTGTTGAAAAACATGATGAGTCCATAGATCATATGCTCGATTTAGCTAATCTTGCTTCTAAAACCGTTAAGGAAAATTATCTTATACGTTATGCATACTACAATAAAAACATACGTAATTCATTGATAAATAAGTATGAAATCATAAGTGAAATGAATACTGCCCTTGAGCATAATCAGTTCATAGTATACCTTCAACCCAAATATGACCTTAACAAAAGAAAAATTTCTGGAGCTGAAGCTTTAGTAAGATGGATACATCCTGTTAAAGGAATAATTTCGCCTGGCGATTTTATACCTATCTTTGAAAAAAACGGATTTATACTTAAACTTGATAATTATATTTTAGAAAAAACATGTCAGCATATACAAAAATGGCTTAATGAAGGCAGAAACATACCACCTATTTCTATTAATTTATCACGAATGAATTTATATAATACAAATTTATGTAATGATATATTAAAGTGCATAAGAAAATATAATGTACCTGTAAATTTAATAGAATTAGAAATTACTGAATCTGCATATACACAAAATGCAAAAGAATTAATAAATACAGCAAACACTCTTCGTTCACACGGCTTTAAAATACTAATGGATGATTTCGGAAGCGGATATTCTTCATTAAATGTACTTAAGGATATGCCAGTAGATGTCTTGAAGATAGACATGCTCTTCCTATCCAATGATACAAATAGCAGAAGCAACATAATAATAAAATCTGTAATAGATATGGCTAAAGCCCTTAATCTCGAAACTATTGCTGAAGGTGTTGAAACAATTGAACAAGTTGAATTTTTAAGGAATTCAGGCTGTGATTCAATTCAAGGATATTTTTATTCAAAGCCGGTTTCAGTTGTGCAATATGAATCATTACTTGAAAACCCAAAGATAATATAAATTTTATTCACTATTCACTTTGAATATATTTTATGGCATGAAAGGATTTTTTACTATGATATATAAAGAGTATATTAATAATGATATTATAAACTATGAAAGCGGATTAAATCACTTTTCTAAAAAAGAAGCCTTATATGAAAAATATCTTTTTAAATTTTTAGATGATAATCATTTTAATGAAGCAGAAACTGCGCTTGAAAAAAATGATATAGAAGAATTCTTTAAAATTATACATGCTTTTAAGGGTATATGCGGAACTTTATCACTTACAAAACTTTTTCATTCTTCTTCTATGATAACTTTATCTATTAAAAGTAATAAGCTTGATACAATTCCTTACTTATTTAACAGCCTAAAAAATGATTATTCAGAAACTTATTCTCATATTGAGTTCTTGAAAAATCTCAATGCTCAGCATAAATAATATAAAAGAAAGGTATAGAAATGAAGAAAAATATATTTATATTTTCAATAATTTTATTATTTTCATTTAACTTCTTTTATTCCTTAAAAACATCTGCATATGAAGATACGCTAACTGTAAAGGTAGGATATATAGATTATGATGGATTTATAGAAAAAAATAGTGATGGTACATATGAAGGATACTGTATTGAATATTTAAATGAAATATCTAAATACACAAATTTAAAATATGAATTTATATATTCATCATGGAATCGTTGTATGGAAATGCTTAAAAACGGAACCATAGACTTAGTATGTACTGCTCAGTATACTGATGAAAAAGCCCAATATTATGATTTCTCTAAATATCCATGTGGAAAAGAACAAAATGTATTATATGTAAAAAAAGATAACGACACGATTTACTATAATGACTATGAGAGCTTTAATAACTTAAAGATAGGTGTATTAAAAAACAGCTATCAGACAGATACCTTTAAAGAATTTGCTGAAGAAAAAAATTTTTCTTATACTCCTGTTGAATTCTATTCTGATACTGAAATGGTATCTGCTTTAAATAACGATAAGGTTGATGCAATAATTACAGGAAGTCTTTCATCTCATAAAGATCTGAAGATAGTTTCTACCTTTGGATCAAATTTATTTTACTTTATGACTACTAAAGGAAATACTGAGCTATTAGATAGAATTAACTCAGCTATGGAATGTATAAACAGTCAAAACTTATACTATCAGGAAAGCCTTTACTCTAAATATTATGGAGACAGTTCCCTTCTTAATCAGCCTCTTTTCACTAAAGAAGAAATAGAGTTCATAAATAATTCATCTACAATAAAAATAGGAACTATGGATGATTACAATCCCATATCCTATTACGATAAAAAAACTAAAAAAATAGCTGGAATATGTCCAGATATCTTTAATCTTATTTCATCTATAAGTGGATTGAAGTTTGAATTCATCAATATTTCAAACAATGAAGATTCAATAGATTTTTTAAGAGAAAAGAAAGCTGATTTAGTAAATATAATAGAGATAAATTATTTAAACAGCAGTGATGAAATTTCTCTCTCTAAATCTTTTTTTCTATATAATATGAATGTAGTGAGTAAAAAAGGATATCACTATAATCCATATGAAAATCATACGTTAGCTCTTGATAAATCATTTAAATACTATGAACGATATATAAATAACACGTATCCAAACTACAAAATAATCTACGAGGATAGTCTTTATGACTGTCTAAATGATGTGAATAATGGTAAGGCAGATATCTCTTTTCAGAACTCATATGTTTTAAATTACAATCTTCAGGCTTCTTACTTCAGTGACCTTGAAATACTTCCTGTTTATAATTTAGAACATAATTTGTGCGTTGCTGCCCTTAACGAAAATGATAATAGGATTCCAATTCTTATATCAATTATAAATAAAAGCATATCATGCCTTGATAAGAGATCATTAGATCAGATTAATATAAATAATATAATCAACAAACCATATGACTACACATTTATGGATACTCTATATAAGTACAAATATGTTATACTAATTGCTATTTTATCAATTTTCATTATTGCTTTTTTAGTGATAAGAGAATTGATATTAAAAGAAAAATATATAAATGATATGGAAAATAAAAATGTTCAGCTCGTAAATGCTATAAATCATGCTCAAGCTGCAAGTTGTGCAAAAAGCGACTTTTTATCAAGAATATCTCATGAACTAAGAACTCCTCTTAATGCAATTATAGGGCTTACATCAATAGCACAGAAACAAGTTGATAAAAGCAGTAAAATGAATGATTACCTAGATAAAATTTTCTTTTCATCAAAAATGCTTCTCAATATTATCAATGATATATTAGATATGTCTGCAATAGAAAATGAAAAGATGAAAATTGCAAATTCT
Organism: Bacillota bacterium; assembly: GCA_023399035.1. Classification (GTDB taxonomy): domain Bacteria; phylum Bacillota; class Clostridia; order Clostridiales; family Clostridiaceae; genus Clostridium. Next base: position 5,731 of record JAEWQX010000098.1, read on the forward strand.
AATTTTGACTTTAAAAAGCTGCTTATTTCTATATCAAATATATATTATGCACAATGCACAGTGAAACATATTGACTTTGACCTTATCATAAATCGTCTTGTGCATGAAAACTTAATTGGAGATTCTCTCAGATTAAATCAGATACTTATGAATCTTCTTTCAAACGCCTTGAAATTCACTCCCAATGGTGGATATATAAAATTAATTGTCACAGAACTCACTGAAAAGAATAATAGTGCGTTTATACAATTTAAAATACAGGACAACGGATGTGGCATGACTCCAGAATTTATGGAAAGAATTTTTTCACCATTTGAGCAGGAAAGTGCTGATGTTGCGCAAAAACATGGCGGTTCAGGACTTGGCTTATCTATTGTTAAAAGCTTAGTTCAGCTTATGAATGGTGCCATAAAGGTAGAAAGTAATGTAAATGAAGGAACAACATTTACAGTAGATCTTTCTTTTCAGATTTCGCATAAAGCTCCTTCTGTCATAGATACTCCCGATCTTTCAAAGTATCGCACTTTAATAATAGATGATAACGAAAATACATGTAATTATATTTCATCCATATTAAGAAATATTGGAGTATCATCAAATTATATAACATCTTCAAGAGAAGCATTAAAATATATTGATGATGAATTTCAAAAAGATAATAAATTGGATATATGTATTATAGACTATGAAATGCCTGATATGAATGGACTTGAACTGACAAAAATCATAAGGCAGAAATATGATTCTAATACAATTGCAATAATTATTTCTTCATATGACTCAGCTTCAATAAAAGAAAGTGCAAAGCTTGCTGGTGCAGACTTGATTTTAGATAAACCATTATTTCAATCCTCACTGTTTAATTTATTTATGAAACTGACAGGAGGTAAACTTGTAAATAAAAATGCTGATCCAGAAAAATATGATTTTAGCGGCTGCAATATACTATTAGCTGAAGATACTGATTTTAACAGGGAAATTGCAGTTGAACTTCTTGAAATGGTAGGTGCAAGTGTTGACTGCGCTGAAAACGGAAAAGAAGCTCTTGAAAAGTTTTCTTCTTCTAATCCAAACACATATGACATAATACTTATGGATGTTCAAATGCCTATAATGGATGGATATGAGGCAACTGAAAGGATACGTAAATCCTCTCATCCTGATGCAGATAGTATTCCTATTATCGCTATGACTGCAAATGCATTCACTGAAGATATAGCAAATTCTCTTTCAGCTGGAATGAATGATCATGTTGCCAAGCCAATTGACACTGATCTTTTATACTCTGTAATTGAAAAATATATCACGAAAGTATAAAAGCTTTATAATTTTATTTGCATAAAAAAAGTTATATACTTATGATTTTGAATCATGAGTATATAGCTCTTTATTTTGAAGTCACCTTATAGTTTCAAATTATATATTAATTTGACCAAAGCTGTTCACCATTAGTTCTTATAACATTTTTATACCAGTAGAAGCTCTTCTTCTTATATCTATCTAAACTTCCAGTACCATCATTATTTTTATCAACATAGATAAAGCCATAACGTTTCTTCATTTCACCTGTACCAGCACTTACAAGGTCTATACAGCCCCATGTAGTATATCCTATTAAATCAACACCATCTTTTACAGATTCCTTCATTTGTTCTATGTGATCTCTTAAATAACCTATTCTGTAATCATCATTGATTGATCCATCAGCCTCAATAGTATCTACTGCACCAAATCCATTTTCAACAATCATTAATGGTATATTATATCTTGCATAAATTTTGTTAAGTACTGTTCTAAGACCTACAGGGTCAACCTGCCATCCCCAATCACTTGCCTTTAAGTAAGGATTCTTTAATCCAAGAGTCATGTTACCACCTATATTTTCAATATCTTCTGGATGGGCACTTTCACATTCAGACATATAGTAGCTGAATGTATAGTAATCTACAGTTCCTTCTTTTAAGATTTCTAAATCTCCATCTTCCATTTTAATGTTAATATTGTGTTCCTTGAAGTAACGTGATGCAAAATGTGGATATTCTCCTCTTACCTGAACATCACTGCAGAAGTAGTTACTTATTTCTTCCTTATTTTGAGCTGAGAATACATCGTCTGGATGACAAGTATATGGATATATTGCCTCATATGCAATCATACATCCTATCTTAAAATCAGGATTAATTTCATGTCCCATTTTTACTGCTTTTGCACTTGCTATGAACTGATGATGTAATGCCTGAAATCTCATCTGTTCATCATCTTTAATTTCATTTATAGGACCACCCTTAGGATCAAGGAGCATACCTCCTCCAAAGAATGCACCAAAAGGTCTTGCAAGTATATTAATTTCATTAAATGTCAACCAGTATTTTACCAAATCCTTATATCTTGTAAATATAGCCTTACAATATCTTAAATAGCAGTCTATGACTTCTCTTTCTGCCCATCCTCTTCCATTATATTTTTTAGTTAATCCATATGGAAATTCATAATGTGATATTGTTACTAATGGTTCTATATTATATTTCTTTAATTCCTTAAATACATCATCATAGA
>JAEWQX010000099.1 GCA_023399035.1 Bacillota bacterium
CAAAAAGTGATGAGATAAAAATATCGATTATCTCACCACTTTGTATAACTATAGATTTTTATATTCGTCTGCTAATTTTTTAAATAAATGTAATGACTTTTTGATTGTTTCAGTGCTTATACAATATGATGCTCTAAAGTACCCTGGACATCCAAAATCTCCACCTGGAACTAATAGCAAATCATACTTTTTAGCTCTTTCACAGAAAGCAATTTCATCTTCTTCCAAAGCCTTAGGGAAAAGATAAAAAGCACCATCTGGTTTGACACATTCAAATCCTGCTTCAATCAAGCCATTATATAATAATTCCCTATTTTCTTCATAAATGCTTATATCTGAAGGCATATCTGCGCATTTTGCAACTGCCTTTTGGAATAGTACTGGCGCATTTACATGAGTGAGTACTCTTGCTGCACCTGCAATAGCAGCATATACCATATTAAATTCTGCTATTTCATCAGGTATCACAATATAGCCTATTCTTTCACCTGGTAATGAGAAAGATTTGCTATATGAATAGCATACAAGAGTATTATCATAATATTTAGGAAGATAGGGTATGACAACATTATTGTATGCAACTTCTCTGTAAGGTTCATCAGCAATTAAGAATATTGAATGACCATACTCTTTTTCTTTTTCCTTTAATATTTCTGTAAGCCTTATTATTGTTTCTTCTGAATATACTGCACCACTTGGATTATTGGGTGAATTTACGATTATACCCTTTGTATTTTTATTTATTATCTTTTCAAATTCAGGAAAATTAATCTGGAAATCGTCAACCTTTGCCGGAACTACTTTCAGCTGTGCTCCTGTTGATTCTACAAAACATTTATACTCTGGGAAAAACGGTGCAAAAGTTATAAATTCATCATTTTCTTCAGCTAGTGCCTTAAAGCATATAGTTATTGATGCTGCAGCGCCTGCTGTCATAAAAAGATTCTTTCCAGTAAAACTTGTCTCAAATCTCTTATTTATGCTTTTAGCTAAAAGCTCTCTGCACTCTGGGTCTCCTGGTGCAACTGTATATCCATGAATACTGCAGGGATCTTCATTTTGAAGTATGTCTATCAATGTATCTGTTATAAATTTTGGAGTTGGAACATTAGGATTTCCTAAACTAAAATCATATACGTTTTCTGCCCCAACTACTTTAGCTCTTTCTCTTCCGTATTCAAAAATTGTTCTTATTGTTGATTTTTTACTTCCTAGTTCATACATTTTCTTTGATATCATTACTGCCACTCCTTTTTATGTACTAAAATATTATTAATAACTTATAAATTATATTTAATAAATTTTACGCCATACACTACATAATCAATTAACACTAATTATAATCTAATACTCCTGCTATTTATGAGAGTACTTTGACATAATATCAATACCTTATAGTTGCACCTCATTCATTATTGCGTATTGCTCACTTAACTTTATCTTTAGCCTATTCCACCATAAAAGATTCCAAGAATATAAACAACTACAGTCAATCCTACGAAAATATATTTTGTCAATGGTTCAAACCACTTTCCTATTTCTTTATTGTGACCAAGCTGAATCTGCTCTTTTGCAAATCCCTTAGGACATATCCAGAAAAACATTACTGCAGCAAGCAATGCTCCTAGAGGAATTACATATATAGATACCATGTCCATCCAATTACTTACTATATTTCCCTCTTCAATCATTATACCAATAACAACTGATATAACTGCAATTATTCCTACTGCTATCTTTCTTGATAGACCAAATCTATCTTGAATAGATTCTATTGGTGCTTCAAATAAATTTACAAGTGAAGAAATTGCTGCAAATAAAACTGCTAAGAAGAAAAGAATCATAAATAAATTTCCAAAAGGCATCATTTGAAAAACTTTTGGCATTGTTATGAACATAAGTGCAGGTCCTGCTGCTGGATCAAGATTAAATGCAAATACTGCTGGAATTATAACAATCGCTGCAAGCATAGCTGCTACTGTATCAAAAAATGCTACATTTTTAGCACATGATATTACATCCTCTGACTTTTTAAGATAGCTTCCATATACTAAAGTGCCTGATCCTGCAATAGAAAGTGAAAAAAATGCCTGTCCCAAAGCATATACCCATGTTTTTATATCTTTTAATGCATTCCAGTCCGGCTTAAAGAGATATTGATATCCACTGCCTGCCCCTTGAAGAAAGCCTACCCTAACTGCAAGAACTATAAATAATGCAAAAAATATAGGCATTATGATTTTATTTACCTTTTCAATTCCATTTGCTATTCCTAATATCATGAGCAAAAATACGATTAATAATCCTGTCATATGCCATGGAACACTCCCAAACTTATCACATAGACTTCCAAAATATTCAGCTGAATCAGCCTTTACCAAGGTACCTGTAACTGCTCCTGCAGTAAATTTTAGAATCCATCCTACAACAACTGAATAACCTATTGCTATTGCCAGTGAACCTAATGTGGGTATAAGTCCTATTATTCCACCAACTTTACTTCCACGTGTTTCTGTTGCTTTACGGAATGCTCCAATAGGTCCAGACTGCATTGCTCTTCCAAAGGCCATTTCTCCTGTAACACCTGCAACTCCAATTATTATTACAAATAAAAAATATGGTATTAAAAATGCTGCGCCTCCAAATTGACCTGTCCTATATGGAAACAGCCATATATTCCCCATTCCAACTGCTGATCCGATACATGCAATAGTAAATCCAACCTTACTGTTAAACGTATCCCTTTTTTTGCTTTTTGTCATATTCATCTCCAATCTACTTATGATAAAAAGATTTTACTTTGATTATCATCAATAAATTTTATATTTATTGATGAATGTGAGAAAGTTTTATCATAATATTTCATAAAAGTATTCTTTATTCTATTGTATTAAATTATCAACAAAAATCAAATTAATTTTACTATTTAATAAATTTTTCTTAAAATTAATAAAAATATCTTTCCACAGTTCTATATTTACCTTCTTTTAAATTATTTTCAAAATATCATTCTAATATTTTCACATCTTGTGATAAATACTAATTGTATTGTTAATAAATATAGAAAGATGTGATTAAATATATGACAAACTTAAATTAAGATAATAAAAATGATACTCTTATGAAGCAATTAAAAAAGAGGCAAATTAAACACTTACGTTTAATTTACCTCTAGTATGAATTATCTCGCTTGTAAAAACATTTCATAGTTCTCTATCTTATCCTCTCTGTGAGTTCTTCTTAACCATTCATTGTATCTTAAAATATCCTGTTCAACATTTTTTAATTCAAGCTTATTATTTCTTTTCTTTTTATTTTCAGCATACATATTTATTTTTATTATATTACCCATTTTCTTTTCACCTCCTTGTTATATAATACTATACAATAATTTTGTGTCAGTTTGGTATCAAAAAATATTTTTTTAAAAAATTTATTTCATGTATTCGTATTCTATTATATTTATTTATCAAAATATATAAATTATCTGTCATTATTACTCACCTTTCTATATATCGAACCCTATATTTGTTATTATTTTACATCTACATAGTATTGATGCATACTGGGAAAAATAAAAATAATTCTTATAATTAATTTTAATAAAGGTGTGTATTATATTATGAAAAAGATATCAATCATTTTGTTGAGCATTATTATAATTATGAATTTTTCAATCCTCAAGGCTTCTTCATTCTGTTTAAGTGATAAAATCTCATTATCTCTAACATATGAAGACTCCAATAAACCTGACTATAAAACATCCATGAAGCAGGATCTTCTAATCTTAATGATGGCATATCCTGAATATATAACTGATATATCATGCGAAAATGATAATGTATATATAGTAATGAAAAGCGGTCAGAAATTCATATATGATGATAAAAAAGATAAAACTCCAGAAGAAAAGCTTGCTAACCCTGATCTTCACGATATGCTGGAACAGATATATCCCTTGACAAAGACCGATGAGATAATGCCAAGAAACTTTAACCCTGGAAGAATACGTCATTACGGATTATTGAATGAAGTATATGGTTCATCAAAAAATGCAGTTGAAAAGAACCTTTCTGCATTAAAATATGGATATACAAATTACCAATTTAACAGACAAAATAAAGCAAACACTGCTTTAGAAGACACTATGAAAGAACTTATACCTTTATCAAAAAACAACAGAAAAATAGCTGCAATACTATACCCTGCAAGCGGTACATATAACTACAGATTTATATCTGGAACAGGACGTTTAAGTCCTCATGCTTATGGAATTACAATAGATTTAAAAAGTGACAAAAGAGATTACTGGAAGTGGAGTTCTGAGGATCAGGGAAAATCAAGATTGTGTGAATATCCTGATGAACTTGTTGCTGCCTTTGAAAATCACAACTTTATATGGGGAGGCAAATGGGGATATTTTGATATATTACACTTTGAGTACAGACCTGAAATAATTCTTAAAGCACGCTATTTTACTGATTATACTAATTATGGTGAATGGTTCAGAGGTGTTCCTTCAGAAGATAATTACGTTAAAGAATGTATTGAATTAATAGACAGTAAAATAAAGTAATTCTATAAGAGAGGTGTCAACATGTTAAAGAATATAAACTGTCACATAATTCTTTTTAAAAGATTTATCTCTGCCCTTTGTATTTTCTTAAGTCTATTTTATATTTTATCTATGCCTAATACAGCTTATGCTGATGACGATGATAAAATCAAATCATATATAGAAAATATATTTTTAGTTAGAAATAAAGCGATTTTATCTCAGGATCTTGATTCTATCCAATCTTTGTACAATACTGATATGAAGTTTGGTCAGTGGGCATATGAATATGAGCAGAAAAAAATTAAATATATAAATAACTGGGCTGAAAAACAAGGTGTTAAATTTGTTGATATAGTTCCTAATGTAATAATAAAAAAGATTACCCCTTCAAAAGATAAAGAAAAATACTCGCTATACGTAATGTGCAATACTGAATATAGATACATATATCCCGATGATGAAAGTAAAATAAACAGTTCAAGGATTGGAACTTATCATTCCATTCAGCTTACAAAAGAAAATGATGGATATATAATTACAAAGGAATGGTATACTGATCCTTTTGCAGACTCACTAAGCCTCGAAAACATAAAGGTTGATAAAATCAAGGAATTTATTGCTTCACAGCCAGAACGTGATTTTTCTGATATTGGTGAACGACGATCAGCATCAATTGATTATGCAATGAAATACTGTGGTGCTGCCACCCTTGAGGAATACGGATATAAATATAATAAAGCTTATAGAAATTTTAACTGTGAAGGCGGAGACTGTGCAAATTTTGCTTCTCAGATTCTCCATGAAGGTGGAAAATTCAAAGAAACTTCAGCATGGAATTATGATAAAGGTGATGCTACTGGTTCATGGATAAATGCTGATAAATTTACAGCTTATATGCTTAACAGCGGCAGAGCTTCTATTATAGCAAAAGGAAATTATGAAAAAGTATATAAATCGTCATATAAACTGCTTCCAGGTGATTTTGTTGCATATGCAAAAAAAGGCGACATAACTCATATTTCAGTTGTAACAGGTGCCGATTCTAAAGGGTATTCTCTTGTAACATGTCATAATACTGATAGAAATAATGTACCATGGGATTTAGGATGGAGTGATAAAAAAATTATCTTCTGGCTTGTTCATGTTAATTATTAAATAAATTAAAATACATATAGCACTTTTTTTCTTCTGATATAAAATAAAAATAATTATATAAAAAAGGAGATATGCAGTATAAAAGCTATTAATGCATATCTCCTTATTCAATTTTAATATCCTTTTAATTGATGTACTATCTTAAATTTATTTACTTGTCTAAATAATCTTTATGATTTCTTCTAAAAATATAAAGTAACAATAACTTAATCTTTATTCATTTATGGTTGGAAGTGAACTTAAGTTATTATTTTCATTTTGATCTGGAAGGCTTCTCAAATATTCTTCTCCCTTTCTTGAAACACCTACTGCTACTCCATTTATACCTCCAGCCTTAGCCAAAGTTACGCCCTCCTCTTTAGATAGCCTTGTTCCATCATCTAAAACATATCCTGTAATTTCTCCAGAATGTTTTATAAGAGAAGTAATATTTTGAGCATCATTATGTTGAGATGGAACTTCCTTATTGATATTAACTGGCATGTTCCCTATCCTGCCATCATTCTTATCATCAGTTCCTGACATACTGCTATTTAGGTTTTCCGAAGAACTTCCGTATGCCACATAACTACTGTTAGAATTTATGCTTGTATTAGAAACTTCATTAGTATTGCTAGGATTTACTGTATTATTAATTTCATTCATTTGACAACACCTCTTAAAATAATCTTTAATAGTAATACTATTTTAACCACTGCAATATATTTCATTCCTGTACAATAAAAACAGGAATAGCTCTTAAAATATATAGACTATTCCTGTAATATTATACTTATATAAATCTTGTCTTATTCATAATAACAAATTATAGGTGTACCAGCTTCAATATTCTGGAATATCTTTTCTGCAACTTCATAAGGTGCATTTACGCAGCCATGTGAACCATTAGTAAGATAAATCTGTCCTCCAAATTCTGTTCTCCATCCTGCATCATGAATTCCTATATTATTATTAAAAGGCATCCAGTAATTAACGTCAGATGCATAATTTTCACCCTTCAATGTAGCATTCTTTTCTTTATAGTTAAGTCTATATGTTCCAACAGGGGTTGACCAATTATTTGCTGCATTACCTGTAACAACATCGCCTTCAACTATTAAAGAGCCGTTTTTATAAAACCATATATGCTGCTTTGTCATATCTATTTCTACATATGTATTTCCTACATCATCTTTTTCTCTCGATACGGCTTCCTGTGAATAGACAGGTTCTTTTGTGGCTTTTTCACCATTTTTTATTGTTTCAATTAACTCTTTTGTTTCTGCTGATTTATTTATAATCCAGCCATAATTACCGCCTGAAACCTGTATCTTCTTATTTGTAGATGTTGTAAAATCTCTTGTATTTGAATAAGTATTATACTTTCTAGCTAATGATTCTACATACTGCCTTGCTTTATTTTCATCCACAGTAACTTCCATATCATCATCGACATGAAGCCATTCACTTATTGTCGATCCATCTAAAACTTCATTTCTGCTGCCAAAGGTATACGTGATTTTTGAATCTGCAATTTTATCTAATGACTCTTTAACTTGAACAACTTCTGGTGAATCCTTAGTATATTCAGGTTCTACATAACATCCTAAAGCATCTAAATCAATTACAGTATTTCCACTCTTGACTGCATCTGAAACTTTATCTATCAAAATTTCTTCATTAATCCTGCTTCCATCAATTTCACTTACTATATTAAATCCATCATTCACATATTCAAATGTTGGATTTTGTGGCTCTATTATATTTTTATCATCAAAAAATGAAGAATTCTCAATTATATCTTTTAATAATTTTTTATCAAAAGTAACTAACTGTTCATTTGCAAGTTCATTTTTAGTAAACAAAGATGTTATCCATAAAAATGGGTTCTGGCTTTTTTTGAACTTTTCAATTTTATCACCTTGTTCATATTGTAAATCAATATCCTTACCTTTAATCTCTTCTGAAACATCATTTCTTCCCTGCAGTTTCAGCGTATATCCTGAAATTTCATCATTAAGCAGCGCTTCAGCCTGCTCAACAGTTTTTCCTGCAATATTAACATCATATACTGTTGAACCAAAATAAAAATGATTCATAAAATATACTGATACCCCAAGATACATGGCTATTAAAGGACAAAGGGACATTACAATTATTTTTGCTGCTTTCTTTTCATCATTTTTCCTATGTCTTCTCATTATGCCTTCCCTCCCGTATTATATACAAACTTTTTTGAATTTTGTCCCTTTTTATCAAAATCTATATATTTACTATAACATAAAAACTCTTATATTAACATTTTATTATTATATCAAAAACTTAGTTTATTCGTAATTTAATCACTATATTTTGATTTAATTCATAAATACTATTTATTCTAATTATACTTTTTATTTCATTAAAAGGCAGAGTATATATTGTTATATTAACCCTGCTTTTCATATAATCATATGCAATTTATTATATTATTAATTAAATCATCATTAACTCTTGTATCTGACCATATACAATAATCCTTATTGTCTTTTTTATAAACTATGCAGTTATTATTTTCTTTATCAGAGTTTATTTCTGAACCCTTATCATCGTACTGAGAATCTTTAATTGAATCATCTTTATTATCGGATTCATTATCACAAATTCTGATCCAAATCTTTTCACCATTAACATTGCTATACATTATTTCTACTTCATCTTTAGAAACCTGATTTATATAGTCTATATAAAATCCAGTAGCACTTAAATCAGGAATTCCTTTTGAATTTAAATATTCTCTTTGTACTGAATCCTGACCATAAAATGAAACTCTTAGGTTTTCATTTCCAATATTGCTATCCTCAGCTTTTTCATCATCTAATGTTTCATCTGCTTCAAGTGTATATTCTGTGCCATGGTTCATAGGAACATGGTTATTTTTATCCTCATTATTCGTATGCTCTTTTTCATCATATTCTGTAGTTTCATATATTTCTGACGCTGAATTATTCCTGTCATAGCTGTTGCTGTTATTCTTAGTAACATCATCCTCAGCACTATATAATAATTCTAACTCATCATTTTCTATTAATACATTCTCTCCATTTATATCAATATTTTCATTACTATTTCTATTGTCATCTGAACTTCTGGTTACTTCTCTATTTTCTTCTGTAACTTCATTGTTATGTTCATATATATTATTTTGATTTACATCATTATTTGATTTATATTCACTTTCATTTAAAGGTACATTCTTATTATTTATTAATTCAGGATAATTAACCGTTATCGCATATGTAACTGCAAGAGCACAACATGCTGCAGTAACTCCACTATACTTATAAAATGCTTGTCCTCTAGATGCAGATTTATTTCCTTTTGTTTTCAAGTACTGTGATTCTCTGATTCTATTCATTACCCTTTTTTTCATATCATCATCCACAGAAATTTTGTCCATCTGCTCTTTATATTTATCCTTCAAAATCATATCCCTCCTTAAGCATTTTTTTTAGGATATTTCTTCCTCTATGTAATAATGAACGAACTGTTGATTCTTTTTTACTAACTATTTCAGCTATCTGTGCTGTTGAATAATCTTCATAATAAAATAAATGTATTACTTCTCTATATTTTAAGGGTAAATTCATTACTGCATCAATAACATCATCATTCTTATAATCATCATAATAAGGCATTTCGACAAGTGCTTCCCTGCTCTTAAACCATGATGATTTCAATTTATTCTTGCACATATTCCTGGTAACTGTAATAAGCCAGGATTTCTTATGTTCTTTAGATTCAAAAATATCAATATTTTTCATAAGCTGTACAAATACATCCTGCAGTATATCTTCTGCATCATGAATATTTTTCATATATGAATATGACAGCCTTAAAATCATATCACCATAAATATCTAAATCCTGCGAGATAATTTCATCCGTACGCAATGAAACATCAGTCATTAAATTATCCCCCTCTCTATAACATATACAATCTACAACTATAAATTGTTGCAAAAAAATAAATTATATGCATTAGAATACTATAACATATAATTTATTTTTATAATAACATTTTATATTAAGTTTTATTATAACTCTACTATTACAGGAAGAATCATAGGTTTTTTCTTCATGGTCTTATATATAAATATATCAACTTCTCTTCTTATTGAATTCTTTATTTCAGCCCATTGAGTTATATTATTTTCAAGACAGTTATAAACGCATTCTCTTACTATATCTTTTATATCCTTCATTAATGCTTCAGAATCACGCACATATACAAAGCCTCTTGAGATTATATCAGGTCCGCATACTATACTCTTGCCTTGTCTGTCTATAGCAACAACTACTGTTATCATTCCATGTTCTGCAAGATTCTTTCTGTCTCTTAAAACCATATTTCCAACATCTCCAATTCCCATTCCATCAATGAGAACTCTTCCTGATGGGACCTTTCCTGTAACTTTTCCACTCTTTCGTGTAAGTTCAAATATATCCCCTACTTCAAGCATGAATATATTATCTTTATCCACACCCATACTTTCTGCTATACGCCCATGAGTCATGAGATGTCTGTACTCACCATGAACTGGTATGAAGAACTTTGGCTTCAATAGGGCCTGCATCAATCTTAATTCCTGTTCACATGCATGCCCTGAGACATGTATTTCTTCTATGGATTTATATATTACATTAGCACCTTTTTCGGTTAAATCATTGATTACATTTGAAACTGCCTTTTCGTTACCTGGTATTGGTGAAGCTGAAATTATTACCATATCACCTTTTTCAATTTGAATATATCTATGAGTTGATGATGCAATTCTTGTTAAGGCAGCCATTGACTCTCCCTGACTTCCTGTAGTAACTATAGTAATTCTGTCGTTAGGATAATTGTTTATATCTTCAAGACTTATTATCATATCTTCAGGAATATGTAGATAACCAAGTCTTCTTGCTACTTCAGATATTTTTTCCATGCTTCGTCCACTGAATGCTATTTTTCTCTTGTATTTAAAAGCACAGTCACTAATCTGCTGAAGTCTGTGCACATTAGACGCAAAAGTGGATACTATAATCCTCCCTGACGCCTTTCCAAATAAATTTTCTAATGTTTCTCCAACTGTCTTTTCTGACATTGTGTATCCCTTATGAAGAGCATTTGTACTATCTGCCATAAGAAGAAGTACGCCCTGCTTTCCAAGCTGAGCAAGCCTCTGCAGATCAATTACTTCATTATCAATAGGTGTAAAGTCAATTTTAAAATCTCCTGTATGAACAATAATACCTATTGGTGTATGTAAAGCAATTGAACAGCTGTCAGCAATGCTGTGATTATTTCTTATATATTCTACTTTGAAATGCTCAAATTTGATAAACTCTCCGGGCTTTACTTCTATTAACGTACAATCACTTAGCATACCGTGATCTTCCAGCTTTGTTGCTATAAGCCCTAAAGTCAGTTTTGTTCCATATACAGGTATATTAATCTGTTTTAATATATATGGGATAGCTCCAATGTGATCTTCATGTCCGTGAGTAATTAAAATTCCTTTTACCTTGCTTTTATTCTTTAATAAATACGTTACATCCGGTATTACCATATCAATTCCATAAAGGTCTTCATCAGGAAATGCTAAACCACAGTCAATAACAATGATCTCATCCTTATATTCAAAAGCAGTCATATTCTTTCCTATTTCACCAAGACCGCCTAAAGGAATTATTTTAACCTTTTTCTGCAGTGGAGAGAGTTTTTTTTTAACTCTGGTCTTTTTTTCACTCTGTTTATTATCTTTTTCCACACTATCTTTTTCCACACTATCTTTTATGTCTTCTTTTTTATTTATATCTTTATTATTTTCTGTATTACTCAACTTATCACCTCTAAACATTATAATTCCTTACTTTTATTATTTTAATCATATTATACTCTTATATTCACTTAATAAGATTATATTTTAAATAAATCTTAAATTTATTCTGTAGTTATATATTCCTATATTTCACATTGTTAAGTTATTCAAGAGTTTTGTAATTAATACTTATAAAATATATAATTCATAAATATTTACTTATGAATTATATATTTTACAATCAGCTTCTTCTTTTTTTAAGTGTAATATATAAAAGTATTATAGCAAGTAAACCTATAAATAATCTAATGTAATTTTCTTTAATATTTATAAAATCATAGCTTATCATTACTTCCATAAATATTGAAGGTATTTTGCCTAATAATGTTGATACAATAAAAATAGAATCACTGACATTACTTAGTGATGATGCAAATGTAACAAATCCTGATGGCACAAAAGGCATAAGCCTTCCTTCAAAAATGATTATTCCGCTCCTTATACCACTGCTGTTATGAATTCTCTCTAAAATACTATAATTTTTTATTATTCCATAAGCAGCTTTCTTTATTCCCATTCTATATATTTTAAATGTTATATATCCCCCAATGGTTTCCCCTGCAAGGGATATTATAAATCCTTTCAAAGGACCAAAAAATATAATATTGGCACAGGTCACAAAAACAGATGGAAGTATACCTAAAAGAGCAATTATAATGCTTACTGCTATAGATATGATAAAAGCAGCATTATTATACTCATTAAAAATAGCAATCATATTGTCAACATTAAGCATAAACTATACTCCTATTCTGAATTGAAATATAAGTACACTATATAGTACATAATTTATATTTGCAACTCATAAATAATTTAGAACCATTTTCTATCAGTGTCTTTGAACCATCCTTTTTTCATAACTCCATCTTCCGTAAAGAATATTATATTTATTAATTTATCAACCAGCATCATCATATAAAAATTTATATGATATAATTTAGATTGCAAAATTATAGTTTTATATCTGAAAATATAATTTCATTTACTTTAAATACAAAACATATATGGGGTGATTAATTTTGATATTTTCCACATTAAAAATAAATAAAAATGAACCTATTTACCTTCAGCTGGAAAATCACATTTTAAGTGGTATTAAAAATGGAACTATAAATAAAGACAGCAAGCTCCCTTCAACTAGAGAAGTTAGTAAATTTCTGAAGATAAGCCGTAATTCTGTAATTTCTGCTTATGAAGAATTGGAAAGCAAAGGAATTATAATAACAAAAAGAGGAATAGGATCCTTTATAATTGTTGAGTGTGAAAAAAATAGTCCTGAATCTAATATTGACTATAAATCAAAGGTTAATGATTATGGACAGAAATTAAGAAATTTGGATATTATAAAAAGTGAACTTCCATCAAGAAAAAACATGATTTCTTTCAAGTCAATTGCACCAGAAAGCCATTTGTTTAACCTTGATGATTTTAAGCGTTCACTTTTAGACGCATGGAATTATGAAAATGTAAATCTTCTTAATTATGGATATGCTAAAGGCTATAAACCCCTTCTAGATTATTTATCAAAATATATGTCAGATAAAAGAGTTAATATGACTAATAAAGATATCCTTATAACAAATGGTTTTACTGAAGCCTTTGATATAATAATAAGTTCACTTACACAACGGGGTGATGTCATTATTTGTGAAAAGCCTACCCATAATACAGCTCTCAAAATAATGAAATCATATGGGTTAGAAGTAGTTCAGGTAAACATGGATAATGAAGGTTTAGACTTAACTTGTCTTGAGGATGCCTTAAAAAAACACAAACCCAAATTTGGATACTTAATTCCATCTTATAATAACCCCACAGGTATAGTAACTAAAACAGAACGACGTAATGAAATATATAAATTATTTATGAAATATGAAGTACCCATAATAGAAGATGGCTTTAATGAAGAGCTTCTTTATACAAGTTCTCCTATAGATCCTATTGCTTCATTATGTGGTAAAGGAAATGGCGTCATATATATTGGAAGCCTCTCTAAAATTCTATTTCCCGGCCTTAGAATAGGATGGATAGCTGCAGATAAACATCTTATTGATATTCTTGAAAGTGTTAAGAGAGGACGAAACATACACTCTTCTTTTCTTGATCAAAGTACCTTTTATTATTACCTTAAAAGTGGTGCTTTTAGTCGATACTTAAAAAATGTAAGAAAATATTATAGAAATAAATTTACACTTGTAACTAAAATGATAAATAAATATATTCCTTATGAATATCTTACAGGAGAAGGTGGCCTCCATGTATTTATTAAACTGAAGGAAAATATAAATACCCGCAGACTTCTTGATTTATGCTATGAAGATGGGGTTACTTTTATGCCAGGCGATATCTTTTATGCTGATAATGAAAGTGAACAGAATACTTTCAGGATTGGCTTTGGACGTGTAAGTGATGAAGATATAGAAAACGGAATTAAAATAATAGGAAGAAACATAAAAAAATTAACAGCTGAATACAGCACCATAAATGAATAAAGAAGCATAAAATATATAAAACCACCTCTGCTTTAAAATTTAACATCAGTGGTTCTTTAATAATACATATCACTGTATTAAACTAAAATAAAGTAATAATTAATTACAAAAAATAATAGTAACACACATTTAAAATAAATTTGAGGTGCAATTATGGAAAAGATACTTAGACCTGTATGGGCTGAAATAGATTTAGATGCATTAGCATACAATATGAAAAATATTAAAGCTTTAGCTAAAGATAAAGAAGTAATCGCCGTAGTAAAAGCTGACTGCTATGGACATGGTTCTGTAGATACTGCTCCTGTTCTTCTTGAAAATGGTGCTTCAAGGCTTGCTGTTGCAGTACTTACTGAAGGAATAGAGCTTAGAAATGCTGGAATAACTGCTCCTATAATGATCCTAGGATACACACCAGAATATCTAGGTAAAGAGTTAATTGAATATGATATAGAACAGACCGTTTACAGTCTTGAATATGCTCATAACCTATCAGAAACGGCTCTTTCATTAAATAAAAAGGCCAAAATCCATATAGCCCTGGATACGGGAATGGGCAGAATCGGTTTTATGCCTAATGAAAAATCATTAAAAGAAGTATCAGAAATCTGCTCCTTGCCTGGATTAGAGGTAATTGGAATGTTTACACATTTTTCTACTGCTGATGAAGAAAATAAAGACTATACTCGTAAACAATTTAGTAAATATATGAAGTTTGCAGAAGGTCTTTCTAATCTTAACATAAATATTCCACTTAAACACGTTTCAAATAGCGGCGCAATTATGGATATGCCGGAAACCTTTAAGGATTTAGATGCAGTAAGAGCTGGAATAATACTTTATGGATACTACCCTTCAGATGAAGTTAAAAAAGAAAATCTTTCATTAAAACCTGCTTTGACAATAAAAGCAAAGGTTGCACATGTCAAGGAAATGAATGAAAATATGTATATAAGCTACGGAAGAACTTTCAAAACTGAAAGAAAGAGCATTATAGCTACTATTCCAATAGGATATGCTGATGGCTATTCTAGACTCCTTATACCTGGTGCAAAGGTTATAGTTAATGGAAAATTTGCTCCAGTTGTAGGAAGAATCTGCATGGATCAATGCATGATAGATGTAACTGATGTTGGAACTGTCAAAACTGGTGATGAAGTAATAATCTTAGGACAGTCTGGAGACTTAAAAATCAATGCTGATGATTATGCTGAAATTTTAGGTACAATTAATTATGAAATTCTATGTATGTTCAAGCATAGAATTCCTAAAGTATATATAAAAAATAATGAACCAGCCATTGTACGTAATTATATTTAAAAGAAAAGAGAATGTAGTTGATTTATTCATATAAATCTATCTACATTCCCTTTTCTTTATATTAAAATATTAAACTATCCTGTTATTCATATCTTTTGGTTTAATATAAATAAGTTATATTAAATTACCTTTTTCAGATGAAACTGTAATTTCACCTGATTTAATTTTTGAATAAATATCATTCACTGATTTCATTGTATCATCGCTTAAGTTTGGATTTGTTTCTGGAATACCAACACCATCAGTCTTTACATCAAAGTTTAGTGTTTCCCCTCCTGGGAATGCTCCATCAACATATGCCTTTACCATATCATATGTAGCAGTATCAACTCTCTTTATTGCTGAAGTAAGTACAACAGATTTTCCATCGGCATAAATACCATCTTCATACTGATCGCTGTCTACACCTATAACCCATGCTTCACTTCCTGAATTAGCTCTTGTTTTTGCTTCTGTGATTACACCATTTCCAACATCTCCTGCTGCACAGAATATTGCTTTAACTCCTCTGTCATACATTGTAGCTGCAATTTGTGTACCTGCTGAACTGTTATCAAATGTTCCTTGATAAACAATATTTTCTGGTTTTAAAGACATATTTGTGCCTAAATTTTCATTAGCATATGCTACACCTTGTTGGAAACCATAGTTAAATCTTTGTACTGATGGAATTTCCATTCCTCCTATAAATCCAAGTTCACCGTCTTTTAATTCAACTGCTGCTGCAACACCTGCAACAAAACCTGCCTCATGTTCTGCAAAATAAATTGAAACAGTATTATCTGCAACTTTGCTTACTGGATTATCTGAGCCATCATTTGGTGTTCCATCAATTAATACAAATTTAGAATCTGAATAGTTATCCTGTGTATTATATATTGCAGTTTCAAATTTAAATCCTGGTGTTACAATAAGTCTTACACCTGAATCATAAAGGTTTCCTATTTCTTTCTTATATTCCCCTTCTGTTGAACCTGCTGGCTTTAAATACTGAATCTTAACACCAAGGTCTTTCTCTGCCATTTGCAGCCCTTCCCATGTGCCTTGATTAAATGATTTATCATCTATAGTTCCTGAATTAGTAACCATACCAACTTTTAGTGCATCCGAAGAATTTTCATTCGAGCTTCCACATCCCGATAATATTCCAATTGATAACACTCCTGCTGCAAGTATTGATAATAATTTCTTTTTCATTTAACTTCCTCCTTAGTATATCGCTGTATACTCATTAATCTGATATTTATAAAATTTTTAATCTACATAAATTCAGATTTTTAGTATCTCGTACTTATTTCATAATATAGTATAAACTATTATTTATAAATATCAAGATATTTTTTAATTAGATTTAATTTTCTTTATGTTATATTAAATAGAAAAATTTATACATAAAAAATAATAGCGAATTATCTGTTATTATAATCCGCTATTATGAATATAGATTTTAATATACTTTTACAAATACAACCTTAAGATAATTTCCTTCTGGAAATTTATCAGTCACTGCAAAATCTTCTGGTAATGTATGCTCCTCTAAGATTTCATATTTCTTATTTGAGTCTTTAAATGCAGTATCTATAAATTTCTTGAATTTCTTCATATTAAATGTTGCACAGTTAGTAGATGCTACAATTACACCTTCATCTTTTGTTAATAGAATTGCTCTCCTAACAAGGTCAGTGTAGTCTTTTGCCGCACTGAATCTATTGTCCTTTGATGTAGCAAAGCTTGGGGGATCAAGTATTACAACATCAAATTTCTGGTTTTCTTTTGCTGCACGCTTGAAATAGTGGAATATATCCTCCACAATAATGTCATGTTTGCTATAATCAATACCGTTAATCTCAAAGTTTTCCCTTGTCTTTTCAAGGCTTCTGCTTGCAAGATCAACACTTGTAGTTATTGCACCACCTCTTGCAGCTGCCATAGAAAAAGCTCCTGTATATGAAAATGTATTTAATACAGTTTTACCTTTTGAATACCTTTCTTTTATGGATTTTCTTACATTCTTCTGATCAAGGAAAACTCCGACCATTGCACCATCATTAAGATATATTGCAAAATTAACATCATTTTCTTTTACAATAAGAGGTTCTGGAGCTTTCTTACCCCATACATAACTGTCTTCATCTACAACCATTCCGTTTTCCTCAAATCTTTTCTTTTCATAAATTCCGTCAACTGATACTAAAGCCCTAAGCGCCTTAATTATGTGATCTTTAAATATGTACATTCCCTTGCTGTACCAAGTAAGTAAGTAATATTCATCAAAGTAATCGATAGTTAGGCCTCCAATGCCATCTCCTTCTCCATTAAATACTCTGAATGCACTTGTATGCCTTGAATGATAAAGCTTCATTCTCTTTGAAAATGCATTTCTTAGCTTATTATAGAAAAATTTATAATCAAATGTACTATTTTTACTGTTGCTTAAAATCCAGCCACATCCTTTATTTTGATTTCCATAATAACCTCTTCCTATAAATGCTTTCTTATTATCCATAAGGGTTATTATCTGACCTTCTTCTCTTAAAATTTGTGGATTTTCAACTGCATCCCTTGAAATAAGTGGATATCCATTTTTATACTTTGTAATAAATTCTGGTTTGACTATAAGTGCTGCTTCCTTCATAAAACACCATCCTAAAATATTTTCTTTTGAACTAATTTATTATTATATCATAATTGTTAATGTCTTTTTCATATTTCTGTCACATTTTTGACATATAAATAATGCATAATAATACTTGTAAAGTAGTTAAAGCATTATTATTTACCCCTTAACCAGTATATGGTAAAAAGTCTCGCACCCCTAAGCGAGACTTTTTTTATAATATTTTACTTACCAATTAATTCTTCACAATGTAATTTCCCATAGAAAAAAGCAGTCACCTATATCATGTAATAAGTCCACCACCGTCCATTTCATATTTAACCATGTAAATATAAATTCAGTGGACACTCATAATAAATATAAATTACTGCTTTCATTTATTAAAAATATAATTCTTTTAATCTCTGTGCTATCATCTTTCCACTATTAGGAACCTGCCTTATTTCATATCCCAAAAGCAGTGGAGATGTTGTAAACCTAGGCATAACTTTGCATATTATACTTTTTTTCCAATGATAAAAGAATATATTAAAACTATCACATGGTGCAAAATAATTATTCAGGATATAGTGAGTTATCTTTTTTAAAGAAATTGAAAGCTCATCAACCTTAGATAAATCATCATTAATTATTATATTAAACTCACTAAATCCACTTATTGGTTTATCAGATAGATTCACCTTACATCCTTCGGTTTTATAAATATCTATACCTTTAAAATAATCATCTTTCACCTTTACTTTATAATCAATATCCTTAAGCCCTACTATCTGCATATGGGGGTGCTTCAGACTTCCTCCCGAATGTGGACCATGATTTTTATAAAATATTACTGATTTATAATTCCTGTTTTCTTCTAGCTTTAGCCAGTGTCGAACTCCAAATCGTATTAAATCCTGTATATATTCATCTCCATACTCACTCATATTTTCCTTACACGTATAAGTTTCAATGAGCACTAACTGACATGTATCTTTTAAAGTTGGATATTTGTTTTTTAGTAACATAAATGGACCATCTTCATCAATAATATCTTTCAATTTGCTTCTATTGCAGAACGGACATTCTTTTACATTTATATTTGCAAATTCATTTGGCTTATCCTTGTTTATGTCATTTAAAAATATTAAATACCTATCTTCCACTTATATCACCCGTAACCTTTCTTCATCACTTTTTTATCAACACATGTGCACATTTTGATGGAACAGTTATGCTATTGCCTTCAATTGCATAAATCTCATCCACACCAGCTTTCTCTTTATTTACAAGTACACTCCATCCACAGTCTTTTAAATCTACAAAAGCTTCTTCATCATTAGGATTAAATATTACTACTATTGTATTGCATAAATTTCTACCGCTATTATCTTCAATTTTATATGCAACAACATTATCCTTATAAAAACTTTCATCTTTACGTAGAAAAGTCAGATTCTTTCTTATTTCTTCGCTGGAATTCATCCTAAACGCTTTATATTTCTTTCTAAGTTTTATTAACCCTCTATAATAATTAACAACATCACGGTATTCATAAGCCTGACTCCAGTCAAGGCTGTTTACTTTATCAGGCGCATTATAGCTGTCATGATTAAAACTTCCATCTTCGTTCTTTTTGCTTCTTAGAAATTCCTCTCCTGCTTGAAAAAATGGTATTCCCTGAGATGTTAGGACTATTGCTGCAGCAAGCTTATTCATATTTTTTCTTTTTTCTAAGGATTCCTCTCTATTTGACATTGATAGTTTATCCCAAAGAGTATAATTATCATGTGCAGAAATATAATTTATGCACTGATAAGGTTCATTTGCCCATGACCAATGTGAATAAATTACTCTGTCATAATTAATTCCAAGCTGACCTGTTGCGCCTACGATGCAAAACTTTATTGTATCTTCAAGGCCTTCCCTTCCATTAACATATCCTCTTTCATTAATATTAAAAACATGGCCTTTTACTCCATCTCTCGTATCATCACTAAATGCTGCTATCTGCATCTTATCAAATTTTATTATATTCTGCTTTATTGCTGCATCTTCACTCCTAAGAGGTGTTCCACCCCCAGTCCATCCTTCACCATACATTAAAATTGAAGGATCTATTTCATCAAGCTTTTCTCGTATGACTTTCATTGTCTCAATATCATGAAGTCCCATAAGGTCAAATCTAAATCCATCTATATGATATTCTGTTGCCCAGTAAATTACTGAATCTACAATAAGCTTTCGCACCATATATCTCTCTGAAGCCAGTTCATTCCCACATCCTGATCCATTGGAGAAATTTCCGTTTATATCCTGCCTATAATAATACCCAGGCACTGCAAGATTTAAATTAGAGTCATGTGTTTTATAGGTATGATTATACACCATATCCATAATAACACGTATACCACTTTTATGGAGACTTTGAACCATTTCCTTAAACTCACGAATCCTCTTCTCGCCGCTGTAAGGATTAGTTGAATATGAACCTTCAGGTGCAAAATAATTTTTAGGATCATATCCCCAGTTATATTGTGGTACCTCTAAATTTGATTCATCTATTGTCTCGTAATCAAAGCTTGGCAGTAAATGTATGTGGGTTATGCCCAGCCGTTTTAAATAATCAATACCTGTCTCAATATATTTCCCCTGAAGCGTTGTCCCATGTTCACAAAATGCAATAAACTTCCCCTTTTTTTCAGCTTTTATACCGGAATTTTCATTCATTGAAAAATCCCTTACATGAATCTCATATATAACTGACCCAGCTGCACTGCTTAATTCCGGTTTTTCATCCTTGCTGAAGTCTATGGGATCAGTAGCTCTTAAATTTATTACCATACCTCTGTTCCCATTAACTCCAAGAGCTTTTGCATAAGGGTCTACTACTTCCCTTTCACTGCCGCTGTTTGTAACTAGGTAATTATAAAACTCACCATTAAGGTCTCTCTTTACTTCTATAACCCACGTACCCTGCTCTCCTCTGTTCATATCTAATATTTCTTCGGGACTATTGGTATACTCCCTACTATCATTACCAAATAAGGCTAATCTGACATTATTCGCATTAGGAGCCCATAATATGAATTTAGTACTTTCTTTTGAATATTGAGCACCAAGTATACCTGTATAATTATTATAATCATTATCTAATAAATTCATTATAGTATTACCCCTTTGTAAGTTTTATTAAACATTCTATACAAAAACACAGCTTTCTAAACCTATAACTACTAATTATTTAACTTTTGTTATTATTTTAGAAGAAAAAGCCGGTACTCTGATGCTTACTTTTCCTCCCTCTATAATACTATCTTCTTCATCTGATAATAAATCTTTTCCCTCTTCAAAGGATATATCAAAATCAAGGCAGCTTTCCTTATCACTTAAATTTAAAAGTACATAAACCTTGTCTTTTTCAGATTCTCGTGAAAATACATACTGCTCATTCTTTATAACTACCTGTTCATAATTTCCATGGATAAGTGCATCACTTTCAAGCCTTATTTCACCAAGTCTTTTAATGTGTTCAAATAAATCTTCATTTTTTTCTTCATAATCATCTATTTCTTCTACAGATGGACGCAATGGCAGATCTGTTCCATTACCCTTAACTGCCTTTATTCCATATTCACTTCCATAATAAACACTTGGAACTCCAGGCATTGTATATAATATAGTATAAACGTTCATTAAATAATCCTGAAGTTTTAATGTGCTTGCAAGCCTGTTGACATCATGGTTGTCTACAAAATTATATAAGCATAAGTTTTTATAAATTCCTCCATTACCAAACATTCTGTTCAGCGAATATGCTATTTCAAAGTAATTTTTATCATTATGGCTTGAATAAATACCTTTATAGCATTCGTAATTTGTCACTGAATCCAGACTTTCAGAATTTGCCCATCTGTTGTAATCACCATGGATTATCTCACCCATAAGCCAGAAGTCCTTCTTTTTCTTTTCAGTAAATATCTTCAATTCCTTAAAAAACTCAAAAATAATTTTATCTGCTGCATCCAGCCTTAATCCATCTATATCAAACTTATCTATCCACACTTCTACTGCATGTAATAAATAGTCAACTACTTCTCTATTCCATAAATTTAATTTAACTAAATCATAACATCCATTCCAACTCTCATAATTAAAGTCATCACCCATAGGACTTCTGCTGTCAAAATTCAACCCTGCAAACCAGCTGCAGTATTTTGAATTTTTCCCATTCTTTATAACATCCTTAAATGCCCAGAATTCCCTTCCTACATGATTGAATACACCATCTAATACTATCTTTATATCATTTTCATGAAGCTTTTCACATAATATTTTAAAATCCTCATTTGTTCCAAGCCTCTTATCTATATTTAAATAATCCCGCGTATCATATCCATGATAGCTAGATTCAAAAACTGGTCCAAGATACACTGCATTTACATTCATTTCTTTTAAATGAGGTATCCATTTCTCTATTTTTAATAATCTATTTTCCTTTTCATAAACCTTACCAGGCTCTAAAACATCACAAAAGCCTAGTGTATAAATATTAAAAAATATTCTATCTTCAATCCATAAATTCATATTTATACCCCCTTTGCTGCATATTATAGATGACTTTCATCGTGTATTAAAGAGTAATATAAATTTGTGGAATTATCCTATTTAAAAAATTCTATCTTATAATATAATTTATGCATAACAATGCTAATTGATTATACTTAATTTATAATTATCAATATATTTTTAAATTTAAATTACGCAATTTTATTATTTTTCTGATAAATTTTTTTTATATTTGCGCTTATAATCTAATTATATATTTATTTATTATTTTTAAGAAATATATAATTAGATTTTTGTTATTATTTATTACATTAAGTCATAATAATGCAATGTTAATATAAAAGTAATAGATTAGTAAATAAAAATTAAACTTTTATATGCTATAATATCAAAGAATTAATGATTTAATTCCTTTGACATTATAATTTATTTATTTCAAAAGGAGATATTAAAAATGGTATTTAAAAAGAAATTTATTTCATCAATGCTCTGCCTTTCTCTTATATTAGGCAATGTAACTTTTGCACATGCAGATAGTTCTAAAGTTGTTACACTTGGTGCTGACTTAAGCGCATCTCAAAAACAAACTGTCCTTGATTACTTTGGTGTAAAAGAAGATGAAGCTGTTATTCTTGAAGTTAATAACCTTGAGGAAAGAAAGTATCTACAAGGAATCGCAAGTGAAGCTCAACTTGGTACCAAAACTTTCTCATGCGCATATGTTGAACCTGCAAAAAAAGGCAATGGTATAAATGTTAAAACTGCAAATCTTACTTATGTTACATCCTCTATGATTGCAAGCACTCTTGCCACATGCGGTGTTGAAGATGCAAATGTAATTGCTATGACACCACTAAGCGGAGGGGTTTCTGGTACTGGTGCATTAACTGGGGTAATGAAAGCATTTGAAGATGCAACTGGAGAAGAACTTAGTGAAGAAAAAAAAGAAATAGCTTCTGAAGAACTTATAACAACAAGTGACTTAGGAGATGAAATTGGACAAGATGAAGCAGCTGGTATAATTAATGATGTTAAAGCTGATATAATAAAAAATGGAACTCAGGATACAACACAAATTGCAGAAACAATAAATAATGTAACAAATAACTACAATATTACACTAACTCCAGATCAGGAAAAACAAATAACAAATTTAATGACAAAAATTGCTGAGCAGGATTATGATTACGATAAATTAAAAAGCACTTTTAAAAATGTTTCTGATGCAGTTGATAAAAATCTTGAAAAAGCAGGAATAAACATAAAACGTTCTGAAGGCTTCTTTACTTCAATTGGTAACTGGTTTAAAGATTTATTCTCTGGAAGCAAGGATTTAGGTATATTAGAAAATACTAATGACCAAGTACTTGGTGATGATGTCAAGGTTGATGCAACAGATAAAGATGTAATTAAAGAGGCAGTTTCTAATGAAGGCTTCTGGAGCAGAATAAGAAGTTGGTTCTCAAATCTTTTCAATTCATCAAATAAAAATGATTCTGAAAAATCAGAAGACAATACTAATTCTGCTGATTTAAAAAATAAAAATGATATAAATTCTAATTCAGAAAATACATCATCAGATATAAATAACATCAATGAAAACAATACTGATGCTGATACTCATTCTGAAAAAGATCTTCAAAACTCAGAAAGCAATAATTCTGAAAGCTTAGAAGAGAATACTGAAAGTTCTACTGTGAACACTCAAAATTAAATTTATATAGAGCTGCTTAAAAAGCATGATTGTGGTTTAAATACCATAATTATGCTTTTTAATATTTATCTCTTTAAATTATCTATAAACACATATTTATTATGAAATACAGTTGGTCTTATAATCTAATTTTTATTAATGCATAAAGAAGAAAAACTTTAATAAAATTTTTCATTATTTCACATACTATTACTGAAATTTAATATTTACGGAGGTAAAAACATGATCAGAAAAACAGTAAAATATATTGCTGCATCTTTAGCAGTTCTTAGTTGTATGTCCGCTGTTCCTCAAAAAGTAATGGCTGATACAGCTAATATCTCTTTAGAAGAGTCATCTTCTTATACTGCTCATAAAGATAAGAAAGATAAATGTAAAGACGAGGAAAAAGATAAAGATAAGAAGAAAGATGACTGCAAGTACAAAGAAGAAGAAAAGAAAAAAAATACAGAAAAAGATAAAGACAAGTGTAAGGATGATAAGATAAAAGAGCATGGATTAGAATTCTTTACAGATGAAAACTGCAAATACCTATCATCTGACCAAAAGAAAACTTTAGATGACTGTAAAAAGTGTAAAGAAAAAGGTACACCACTTACTGAAGACCAGAAAAAATCATTAAATGTAATGATTGACTGCATTATTAAAGGAAAATTAGGCGATGAAAAATATAATGACTTCAAACACTTAATGGATAGTAAGGGAAAAGGTAGTAAACTTACTGAAGATGAAGAAAAAAAATTAAAAGAATATAAAAATATTATTGAAGGTAAAGATAAAACAAGTGCTGCTGATATACTTAAGCAATTTTTAAGATAATTTATATTAATAAAGATGTATGGAATTTATATAAATAAAACTCCATACATCTTTACTTTTTATTTATTATTTATAGCTATTATATATTAACTTTAGCTATATCTATTAAACCAACATTATAGTTTAAAAATTATTCCTATAACTGCTGCTGCACCTATGTAGACTATAGGATGCTTTTTATACTTCATCACTGTATAAAACATTATTACAAATAATATACAGCTCTTTATATTAATCAAATCAATTATATTGTTTGTTTCTAGAAACTTATTTATATTTAATAATGCAATCTTTATTACTTCAAAGGCTGCAACTGCTATTAATCCAACACTTGCAGGTCTCAATCCCTGAAATACTGCTTCAACTGATTTATTTGTTTTAAATTTCTCTAAGAATTTAGCAATAATTATTATGATTATTATTGATGGTGTTATTAATCCTAATGTTGCAATTATACCACCAGTAACCCCACCTGAACTGAATCCTGCATACGTAGATATATTTACTCCCATAGGACCTGGAGTCGATTCTGATACGGCTATCATGTCAGCAAGCATGCTTTGATTGAACCAGTCATATTTATAGGTTAAATTAATTAAAAATGGTAATGTTGCAAGTCCTCCGCCTACTGCAAATAATCCAGTTTTAAAGAACTCGAAAAACAATAATAAATATAGCATTTACTTTTCTCCTTTTTTATTCTTAGTTAACAATCCGACTATTGCAGCTCCAATTACAATATATATTGGTGATATCTGTAATAATGCTCCTAAAATAAAAGCTGCAAGTGCAAGCAGAACACCTATATAATTCTTTACTGAACTTTTCCAAAGCTTTATTATGGAGCTTATTATTAATGCTACAACAGCTACTCTTATTCCGCCAAAGGCATGCTGTACAACAGCAAATTCTGAAAAATTCTTTAAGAATGCTGCTATTACCATTATTATTACAAGTGATGGAAAAACAACTCCCAGTGTTGCAATAATCCCTCCGATGTTCCCTTTAAGCCTATATCCTATAAAAGTTGCCGTATTAACTGCTATTATTCCAGGAGTACACTGTCCTACAGCATAATAATCAATAACTTCAGTTTCCGTTGCCCACTTCTTCTTTTCAACTATTTCCCTCTGTATTATTGGAAGCATGGCATATCCGCCTCCAAAAGTTATAGAACCTATTTTGGCAAATGTCCAAAATAAATCAAATAATTCCTTCAAATTCTTCACCTCTTATCATTAATTTTTATTACTGATTAATTATTCCCTACTTATCCTATAACATATTTAATTAAGTATCAATATATATTATATATTGCTTTATGCATACCCGTAATATTTCAATTTTTCTATAACTGCAAAGCTTTATAAACCTAACTATTTCTACTTTTGCTTCTCTGGAGTTATATGTAAAAATTCTATAATTTCATGTACACTAAAAAAGATTTTGTATGCAGTTTAAATCTGCACACAAAATCTATATCTATATTATCTGATTATATAATTATCTATTTCTATTTGATCTTTAAAGAAGTCAAGACCTACTCTATCTATATAATCTCCAATTCTTTCTCTTCCATTTGCATTATCATCATATACTTCAATAATTTTCTCAATAAGATTAAAAAGATTTTCTTCTGGGACACATAATGCTATTCTATCAGCAATTCTAGGTTTCATTCCACCTTTTCCGCCGACATATACCATCCATCCCTTTCCTCCTCCAATTAATCCTATATCTTTAAATGCACTATCTGCACAGCTATGAGGACATCCACTTACACCAATCTTAAGTTTATTAGGAAGATTCCTTCCATGATATAAATTATCTAATTTTGAACCTACTGCTACCGAGTCCTGAAGCCCTCTCTTACAGAAAGTTGTTCCTGGGCATACTTTTATACTTCTTACACAAAGCCCTATTGCCGCTCCTGGACTCATCCCAAGGTCTTCCCATGCATCATCGATATTTTCTTCTTTTATACCTACAAGTGCTATTCTCTGAGCCCCTGTCACCTTAATTGCACTGACATTATATTTATCTGCTACATCTGCTATCTTTCTTAACTCATCTGCTGAAACTATACCAGCAGTTAAGTGAGGTGCAATTGCATATGTTTCCTTATCTCTCTGCAAGACTGCACCTTTTTCTAGTAAATCTGTTTTCATTATTTAATGCCTCCATTAATTTTTATATGCACCTACTGTAAGCTTCTTCTTTAAATCCAACTACTACTTCATTATCAGTAACCAATATAGGTCGTTTTATAAGCATACCATTTTCTGAAAGCATTTGTGCAATTTCTTCTTTTGACATTGATCCAGCTTTATCTTTCAATCCCAGCTCTTTATAAACCTTTCCTGAAGTATTGAAAAACTTCTTTGGCTCTAATCCACTCTTATCCATCCACCATATTAATTCTTCTTTAGTAGGAGTTTCTTCAACAATATTTCTTACAGTTATTTCTTTATTGCTATCTTTAAGATATTTTAGTGCTTTTCTGCATGTTGAACATTTAGGATATTCTATAAACAACATTTTTCTTCCTCCACACATAATAATAATTATTATTTTTAGATAATTATTTTACCATATTTTCTTTAAAAGGTAAACAATGATAAAACCATAACAAAAAAACTTATATTTTCTTAATACTATTTATTATTTCTAGTATTTAAGAAAACATACTTTTATGATTTCACCACAGTATACTCTTATATTATTCTTTTAATAAATTCCATTATTTTTTCTATTACTGGAATAGTTATATCATCAGTTTCAAAAAATGTTTCGTGCTTTCCATTGCTGACAATAACAACTTCACAGTTTTCAGCATACTTTGCAAATTTATAATGAGCCTGTGGAAGAACATGCGTGTCACACTGTGCCTGAAGGAGCATTACTGGTATTTTTACTTTTAATATATTTTTCTTACTTCTAAGGTACCTGGTAGCTTTTGCAGCCTCAAAATACCATTTTGCTGATGCTCCCCCTGTCTGGAAAAACTTATTGCTGCATATTTTGTTATATTGGTAATTATATCGTTCTTCACAGTTTGTTGACCTGCTTGGAAATCTTCTATTCCCACTATAAGCCTTCTGACCTGGCATATACTTATACTCCTTTCCGAAAAGTACAAGTATCGATGAAAATATATCGGCAATAAATGGCGGAGTCTTTCCAGTACTTATCTTATGCATTGGTGAACTTAAAACTGCCCCATCAAAATACTCTGGATATCTCTCTAAAAATATGGTCCCTATTCCTCCACCCATTGAATGAGCAAACAATATCGATTTTTTGCTGCCTGCATTTGGAATAACTACCTTATCCATAAAAGTCCTGAAATCTTCAATATAATACTCAAACTTTTCAACACTTATCTGTCCTGGATCTCCTCCCAACCTTCCTGAACGTCCATTGCCTCTATGTTCCATTATAAAAACAGAATACCCGCTATTAATGAAATAATAAATAAGCTCATTGTATTTTTCGGTGTATTCTCCAATACCATGGCATATAACTATATTTCCTTTTGGATTTTCTGCTATAAACATCTCATAGTAAAGCTTTATTTCATTTATTCCTGTAATATATCCGCTTTTCCTAATACCATTCAGCACTGGTTCAACCTTTCTTATCATATCTTCGCTATAATTCTTCGAAAATATATAATCCTTTATATTACAGATTTCTGAGTCAGCTTTTCTTATATAACTCTTTTTAACATCTAGATACTTCATTTTTATTCTCCTAATATTAATAAATACAACATATATTATTATAAATATACAATATTATTTCTTCTATACAGATTTTTAATCAAAAAATAAGGCTGTCTTACATTATTGATAATTTAATTATACAAGACATTATTAATTCCTGTAATAAAAATCATCAAACAATGCTGTGACAGCCTTATTGATATATTATAATAATTCTTTTATATAGATATCCTTGTTTTTACCTAAATCTAAAAATTCACTATCCTTAAAAAACTACATTAATCATGTTATAGAAGCATTTCTTTAATATAGAGTTCCTTCTGCTTGTCTAAATCTATAAATTCTCCATCTTTAAGAACAAGAGGACTCTCTAAATTATTAATATTCATTTGTATTATCTTACATTTCTCACCATTATTGAGAATTACCTCTTCACCTAAGTAGTAATTCACCACATGCTCTAAAAATACCTTTACATATTCATAATCAAGCTTACCCAGCGATTCATTTTTAACTACCTGAAGTGCTTCAAAAGGAGCTTTTTTTCTCTTATAACCTCTATTTGAATTAATAGCATCAAATACATCAGCAATTGCAATAAGCTTTCCAAAAGGATGTATGGCATTACCTTTTAATCCTAATGGATATCCTGAGCCATCTTCTCTTTCATGATGCATAAGCACTCCATAACTTATGGACTTGTCCAGAAATGGAATTTCTTTTATAATTTTATATCCTAAAGTAGGATGAGTTTTTATCACATTATATTCACTTGTAGTAAGAGAAGATTTTTTATCTAATATTTCTTTATTAATCTTAGTTTTTCCAAAATCATGAAGTATTGCTGAATATACAAGGCGATTAAGCTCTGCCTTATCAAATCCAATCCACTTTCCAATGAGAGCACTTAATGCAGCTACATTAACACCATGTCTATAAATAACATCACTCCCACTTCCATGAAGGACAATATTTTTTATTATGACACTGCTTGGCTTTAACTCATCTTGAATTCTTCTAGAAAATTCACGTATTTCTTTCATACATTCACTATCTTCATTTTGTATACCTCTGAATGTACTTTGAAGCTTTAATGAGATTTCTTTAAATTCATCTTCTATTTTATTAAACTCATCTAGTTTTTTTTCTTCTAAGGTTAACTCTGAATTTTGTTTGTCATAATCATAAACCTGAACAGTTCCTATAAACAATAATCTCTGCAGCTTTTTTATCATTTGTTCTGTCATTTTCATATCTTTTTTAAGCAGAATCTTCCCATTTTGTTCTACATCCTTAGCTATGATCATATCCTTCTTTAGTTCTGCAAAAGTTATAGTAATTATCTTTTTCCCCATAATTCTTCACCCAATCCCTAAAGATACCATTTAGAATAAAATAGTATACCGTTTTTATTGATAAGTTTATCCATTTATGTATATTATTATACATTTATTTACTTTTGTCAAAAAAGTTTTTTAATTTCTGTAAACCTAATATTAAAGCTCCTCCTATTACAAAGAATAAAACACTGAAGCTGCTTAAATCCATAGGTGCTTTTGGTGTTTCCAATGAAGTTGGCCCCATAACAACAGCATATAATGAACCAATCATAAGTCCTAATATCATATAAATAGTCTGTGACCTGTAATTTTCTAATACGTATTTAACTCCTCTTATAGTTACAAAAATTCCTGTAATTACTCCAAGTCCAAATATAATTAATATTGGGAGATATTCAAAATTTAAAGTTATTACTTCTTTTACTGCTGATACAACAGGTACATAAAGTCCAAATATAAGTAATAATGTTGATCCTGATATTCCTGGGAGAACCATAGCAGAAATTGCTATCATTCCAGCTACAAAAACATAAATTCCTAGTCCTAATGATAATCTATCTATAGATATATCCATCCCACCTTTTGAAGCTGGATTAAAATATGTAATAGCAGATACTACAACTATACCTATTAATAAAAAAATAATATTTTTATATTTATTTACTATACTTTTCTTTTCTTCTGTAACTATTATTGGTATGGCAAAGATTATAAATCCTAAGAATAATGAACTTATATTATATATCTGCGCTTCAAAAATAGATCCCAAAAATAACATAGATAAAACGAATCCAGTTATCCATCCTATTCCTATTTTGATAAGGAATCTTAATCCTTCAATCTTTTCTTCTTTCTTCCCTGCTACAACAGCATCTAAAGAACCTATGAACTTATCATAGAATCCTAATAAAAAAGCAATTGTCCCTCCAGATACTCCAGGTACACTGTCAGCTAATGCCATACAGAATCCTCTTATAAAATTAATAATGTACATCTTAAAACTTTCTCCTTTTCCTCATTATAATATTAACCAGACATAATTTATATTCTGATCCTTATACTTATTTATAATATCATAATATATATAATAAAGGATGAAATATATAAAAATTCATCCTTCATTAAGAAATTTAAGCAAATATTAATATTTATTTATGTTATTTTAAATTATTGTTCCAGCTTTTTTATTTCCTGTTTTAGCTTTCCCTTGTATTTCTGTTGGAATATTTCTCACATCATTTTTCTTATAATGCTGTTTGGTATTACTTTCTGTTCCATGAGGCTCACTTGGATCTGGTCTTCTCATACCTGCCTTTGCCATAAAACTTCACATCCTTTCTAAAATACTATACACTTTAGTATTAAGAAAAAATCCTCATTGTATACATTAATAAATATTTTTATTTATTTTCATCTATCCATCTCTTCCATATGTCTTCCCTGAATCCAACTGTAGCTTCCTTACCATTTCTAACTACTGGAGTATTCATGACACTTTGATTTTTTAATAATAACTCTGATTTTACTTCTTTGCTCCTTATATTGTTGAAATTAAGCTTAGTGTAGTCTTTTGATTTAGTATTTATTAATTCATTAGTATCCATACATCTTAAAATATTATTCATTTCACCTTTGCTCATAGGTTTTTCATTAATATCAATAAATTGATATTTTACTTTTCTTTCCTTAAAAAATCTTTCTGCCTTTTTTGTATCAAAACATTTCTTACGTCCAAATATCTGTATATTCATTTATTATCTCCTTCACTCTTACTTCTTAACTCTCAACTATCTCATTCAATTTATAAAACTTAGTTTTATTTAATTTAAATTCTATAATTTACTCATGCAAAAATAAATGCTTCAAAGCTAAATATAGTAGCTTCAAAGCATTTATTATTATATTAATAAAATTAATTATCTAATCCAACAATTGTGTCTAATGCAACTTCCATCATATTAGTGAAAGTCTTTTGTCTTTCTTCTGCACTTGTAACTTCACCTGTGATAAAGTGATCGCTTACTGTCATTATTGCTAATGCTTTAACATGGTGTTTTGCTGCTACTGTGTAAAGCCCTGCTGCTTCCATTTCAACACCTAAGCATCCAAATGCAGCCCATTTCTTCCAATCTTCATTGTCATCTCCATAGAATACGTCTGAACTATATATAGTTCCAACCTTAGGATCTATTCCTTTTTCTACTGCCACATCATAAGCTTTCTTTAATAATTCAAAGTTAGCTGTTGGAGCATAAGTTCTTCCTTGGAATCTTGTTAAGTTAAGATTTGAATCCGTACAAGCTGACATAGCTATTACTAAATCTCTTACTTTAACATCTTCATGGTATCCACCACAAGTACCAACTCTTATAAGGTTCTTAACTCCATATTCGTTGATTAATTCATTAGCATATATTGAAATTGAAGGTATACCCATTCCTGTTCCTTGAACTGAGATTCTTTTTCCTTTATATGTTCCTGTAAATCCATACATTCCTCTAACTTCGTTGTAGCATACTACATCTTCTAAAAATGTTTCAGCTATGAACTTAGCTCTAAGTGGATCTCCTGGTAATAATACGCTTTCTGCTATATCTCCTTGTTTTGCATTAATATGAATGCTCATTTTCTACCTCCCTATATTTAAATGTTTTATTCTATATTTAAATGTTTTATTATCGTATATTTTCTTTTCTAAAAGCACCTGGCATAACTTCTGCCATAGTTTTCACTACATAATCATCTTCATTTTTTGCTAAGATCACTATAGCATCTTCATCAGCAAATTCACATAAAACCTGACGACAGATTCCACATGGATAAGTATGTTCTTCCTCACTTCCAACTATAGCTATTGCTTTTATTTTACTTTCACCATTGGCAACTCCAGAGAATATTGCTGTTCTTTCTGCACAGTTTGTTGCACCAAAAGATGCATTTTCAACATTGCATCCACCATAAACATTACCACTTTCAAACAGTACTGCTGCACCAACTTTGAAATTAGAATAAGGTACATAAGCTCTTTTTCTATAGTCTAGTGCTGTTTTAACAAGATTTTTATAGTCCATAATATTTCTCCTTATTCATTTTAATTTAAATTTGAGTTGTAAATATATTATAGCTCACTTTTATAAACATTTACAAAAAATTATTGATTAATCATTATTTTGTGTAATATTTTTCTTTTTATATGAATTTATCATTAATTAAGTTAAATATATATATTATTTACAATTAATGTACAATTAATCAATTAAGTAGTTGATTAATTGTACATATTATTACTATGATATTTAAAAAGTTCTATAGATAAAACAATAAGTTTAATCCATAATTAAATAACTATTAAAGTGTAACTTGTTGACTCTTTATAATAGAACTATCTCTTACCTGCATCAAATGGTTCTCCAGCTGCTTTTGGTGCTTGAGAAGATTTTGAGAATAATACTAGTGCTACTAAAGTTACTACATAAGGGAATACCTTTAATAATACTGGTGGTATTGATCCTAATGCTGGTATTACCTGTGATACGTTTGCTACAGTTGTGGCAAATCCAAAGAACAATGTAGCTGCAAGTATTCCAAGTGGTTTCCATTGACCAAATATTAAAGCTGCTAAAGCAAGGAATCCGATACCAGCAACACTTCCGTTAAATTCTCCAGAATATGTAACAAGTATTATTGCCCCACCTAAAGAAGAAAGACCTCCTGAAAGTAAAACACCTATGTATCTCATTTTAAATACATTTATACCTGCTGCATCTGCTGCCTGTGGATGTTCACCACATGCTCTAAGTCTTAAACCAAAACTTGTTTTATATAATAAGAATATACTTACTACAAGAATTAATAATACTAACCAAGTTGTTATATAAGTCTTCTTGAAGAACAAGTCACCTATTATAGGTATTTCTGATAAGAATGGAATATCCTTAGGATAAAATCCACTTTGGATTCTTATACGTCCACTTCCTGAAATTGTTCTTGCTAAGAATATTGTTAATGCACTAGCTATCATGTTAATAGCAGTACCACTTATAGTCTGATCTGCATTTAAATTTATACTTGCAAATGCATGTAAAAGTGAAAATAACATACCTACAATAAAAGCTACTAATAAACCAATCCATAGAGGAAGAGAACTTCCCGGCATACTTTCCTGCAATTTAGATATTGTTAAAGCTCCTGAGAAAGAACCTATTATCATGAACCCTTCTAATCCGATATTTATTACACCGCTTCGTTCACAATATAATGCTCCAAGTGCAGTTATAAGTAGAGGAATTGTATATACAATAGCATATGGAAATATATCTCTTATTGTTGACCACATATTATTTTTCCTCCTTATCTACATTATTATCTGACTCATTTGGTAATATACCTACACCACTATCTCCTGGCTTTTGAGTTCTTTTTTGTTTAAATTTATTAACAATCATAGGTACTGCTGCACTTATAGCTGCAAAGTAAATTATAATTGCAATTATTGTATCTGCTATTTCTGGTGGAATACTTGTATTAACGTTCATGAACCCCTTACCAGAATATAATAATCCAAAGAATATTGCCGAAACTAAAACTCCAAGAGGATTGTTAGCTCCAAGTAATGATACTGCAATACCATCAAAACCTTGTGAAGGCATTATACCAATTTGAATATTAGATGCGTTACCTAAGTATTGTGCAACACCTGCAAGACCTGATAAAGCTCCTGCTATCATCATTGCTGATACTATGTTCTTATTAACTGACATACCTGCATATTCTGCTGCATCTCTATTAAATCCAACAGCTTTTAATTCATATCCTAAAACAGTTTTATCTAATATAAACCAGATTAAAATTACAGCTGCTATTGCTATTATTAACCCTAAATTTATGTAAGAACCATCAAAAAGCTTAGTAAGCCATTCTGCTTTTAATGATGCTATTGCAGGAATATTTTTTGACTCAGTTTCTGTTGAACCTTTAAAGTATGCTGGTACTGCATAGTAAATTATCCAATATGCTGTCCAGTTCATCATAATTGATGATACTACTTCATTAACGTTAAACTTAGCTTTTAAAAGACCTGGTACAAATGCCCATAATGCTCCAGCTAAAGCTCCAACAAGAACAATAAGTATTAATAATAAGAATCTTGGCATACTGTTGCCATATAATAATGCTACACTTGTTGCACAAAATCCACCAAATAGCATCTGTCCTGGTGTCCCTATGTTGAACAAACCAGTTTTAAATGCAAATGCCACTGAAAGACCTGTAAATATTAATGGTGTGGCTGTAGCTAAAGTATCACCCATTCTTTGTATATTCATTAATCCACCTTTGAAAAGGTACATATATCCGTCAACTGGATTATCTCCAATTAATAACATTAATATTGCTCCTGCAATTAACCCCAAAGCAACTGCAATTACAGAATTTAAAGCTTCTTTTTTAGTCATGCTTTATTCCTCCTTTATGAACACCAGCCATCATTAATCCAATTTCATTTTCATCAGTATCAGCTGCATTAACAATTCCGATTAATTCACCGCCGTTAACTATTGCAATTCTATCTGCTAAGTTCATAACTTCGCTTAATTCAAGTGATACAAGCAATACTGCTTTATCAGCATCTCTTTCTTCGACTAATCTCTTATGAATGTATTCAATTGATCCAACATCTAGACCTCTTGTTGGCTGAACAGCTATTAATAAATCTGGATCTAATCCAATTTCACGTCCTATAATAGCTTTCTGCTGGTTACCGCCTGACATAGTTCTTGCAATTGATGCTCCACCATGTCCTGATCTAACATCAAATTCCTCTATTATGTTTTCTGAATAATCATGGATTGCGTTTCTCTGTAATAATCCAAACTTAGAGAATGGTTTCTTATTATATCTCTGAAGTACCATATTATCTTCAAGAGTATAGTCTAATACTAGCCCTCTTTTTTGACGGTCTTCTGGAATATGGCCTATACCTGAATCTATACGCTTACGGATTGATATATTAGTTATGTCCTTTCCCTTAAGAATTATCTTACCTTCTTTTGCAGGCCTCATTCCAGTAATAGCTTCAATAAGTTCAGTCTGTCCATTACCTTCTACTCCTGCAATACCAAGTATTTCACCCTTTTTAACTTCAATTGAGAAGTTCTTAAGACCAAGGACTTTTTTATTATTTAGAACACTTAAATTTTCAACCTTTAATACAACATCTCCTGCTTCTTTAGGCTGCTTTTCAACTTTAAAGTTTACAGGTCTTCCAACCATCATTTCAGCCATTTTAGCTTCACTTGTTTCTTTTACATCGATAGTTCCGATATATTTACCTCTTCTAATAACTGTACATTGATTTGCAACTGCTTTAATTTCTTTAAGCTTATGAGTAATTATTATTATTGACTTTCCTTCAGTTATTAAATTCTTGATTATTTTCATAAGTTCGTCAATTTCTTGTGGTGTAAGAACAGCTGTAGGTTCATCAAATATTAAAACTTCAGCATCTCTGTAAAGCATCTTAAGTATTTCAACTCTCTGCTGCATACCTACAGATATATCTTCAATTTTTGCATATGGATCAACATTTAAACCATATCTCTTTGATAACTCTTCAATTCTTTTTGCTGCACTATTTACATCTACAATCAATCCTTTTTTAGGTTCGCATCCTAAAATAATATTTTCTGTGACTGTAAAGTTATGTACCAGCTTAAAATGCTGATGCACCATACCAATTCCTAAATCATTAGCCACATTAGGATTGGCAATTTTCACTTCCTTGCCACGTACTTTTATAGTTCCTGCTTCTGGCTGATACATACCGAAAAGTACTGACATTAAAGTAGATTTCCCCGCTCCATTTTCGCCTAATAACGCATGTACTTCACCTTTTTTTAGTCTTAGGGTAATATTATCATTAGCTACGTTACCTGCAAATTCTTTACGAATATTTAGCATCTCAACTACATATTCCATAATAGTGTCCTCCTTTATTAGTTAACAATATTAATTGCCAATTGACAATAAACAATCTCCATTAAAGTACTCAATATAATTCCTAATAAATTATTGTGCATTGTCAATTGTCAATATTTTTATCATATTATGAAATTAACAATGAAGTATAGTTTATAGGATATGAATATATCCTATAAACTATTTAGCCCCATTGTTAATAAATTTATAGTTATTTAAAATTATTCAAATAATGATCCATCATCATTGTTGTTTTTAACAGTGATTGAACCGTCTTTAAGTTTTGTATAAATATCATCAACAACTTTCATTGTATCATCACTTAAGTTTGGATTTTCAGCTGGAATACCTACTGCATCCTTGCTTATATCAAATGTTAATGTTTGACCACCTGGGAAGTTACCATCCAATAATTCCTCAATCATGTTGTAACTTGCTGAATCAACTTTCTTGATAGCTGAAGTAAGAACTACTGATTTACCTTCTGAATATATACCATCATCATATTGGTCTCTATCAACACCAATCATCCATACATCTTTACCAGCATCAGCTTGAGTCTTAGCTGCTGTTATAACACCATTACCAACTCCACCTGCTGCACAGAATATAGCTTTAACACCTCTGTCGTACATTGCATTAGCTAATTGAGTTCCTGCTGCAACGTCATTGAATGTACCTTGGTATATTACATTTTCTTTATCTAGTGTCATGTTAGTTCCTAAGTTAGCATTAGCATAAGCTATACCTTGTTGGAATCCCCAGTTAAACTTTTGAACTGATGGTATTTTCATACCACCTATAAATCCTAGGCTTCCTTCTTTTAATTCAACTGAAGCTGCAACACCTGCAACAAATCCTGCTTGTTCTTCTGCAAATAATATTGAAACTGCGTTATCTCCAACTTTAGTAGTTGGGTTTTTTTCATCTCCATCATTTGGAGTTCCATCGATTATAACAAATTTAGCATCTTTATATTTGTCTTGCGCATCAAAAATTGCTGTTTCAAACTTAAATCCTGGAGCAGCTATTAATCTGTAACCAGCATCATAAAGATTTCCTATTTCTTTTAAGTAATCAGCCTTAGTTTCGCCTGTTGGCTTTAAGTATTTTGGCTCATCAAGATTAAAATCTTTCTGTGCTTTTTCAATACCTTCCCATGTACCTTGGTTAAATGATTTGTCATCAATAGTTCCTGAGTCAGTAACCATACCAACTTTTATTTTTGCATCTGTACCAGTAGCATCTCCAGTACTTGATGAATTTCCGCAACCAGCAAATAAGCCTAATGTAACTGCTGAAACTGCTAATAATGATAGTAATTTCTTTTTCATTATAAATTCCTCCTAAAGTATACTATTATTTAGTAATATATAAAATCACAGAAATCAATCCTGATTTTAATACAATATTATATTTCTTTAGATATCATTTTTTAGTATTAGAGTTTTTCATTAAAATATGTATCTAATCCATTAGATTAACTTATTCTATATCCTTCTGAGCCTCTGATTACAATCTTTGGAGCTATCACTGTTCGTATTTTTTCTTTGGTATTATTTTCTAAAATATCGCACAGCATTTCCATTGCACTTCTGCCAAGCATCAATGGACATTCTTCTATATATGTAAGACTTAGCCCAAACATATCAAGTACTTCATTTTTATCTGAAGCTATAATTGCTAAATCTTGTGGTATTTTCTTATTAAATTCTTCTACTGCCTTAATTACTCCCATAGTCATTCTATTTGTACAGACTATCAAAGCACTAGGACACTCTTCGCTTTCAAACATATTCTTTGTGATTTCATATGCATTTTCCAGAGAGAAATCAGCCTTCAATATATAATTTTCATTTATTTCAATTTTATTTTCATATAATGCCTTTTTATAACCTAAAAGCCTCTGACTCATTGGTTCCGAGTTTAAAGGTCCTAATAGTATTCCTATTTTTCTATGTCCCCTTTTAATCAGCAGCTCTGTCGAGTCATATGCACCTTTAATATTATCTACGAATACCCCATTAAATTCAGTAGAATTCACATCTGCACATGCAAGAATTAATGGACAGTTTAAACTATCAACAATACCTCTATATGTGTTTTCAAAATCATCTGCTCCAAATCCAGGTGTCATTATAATTCCTTTAATTCTCTGTTCTTTAAGGAGATTAAGTGCTCTTATTTCCTTTTCAAAAGAGTTTTCAGTATTATAAAAAATTATATTTAAGTTATTTTCATCTGCCACATGGCTAATCCCCTTTATAACTTCTCCAAAATATGAGTTTGTTATATCAGGAACAATTACACCTATAGTATTTGTTTCACTTTTAGACAAGCTCCTTGCAATAGCATTAGGAGTATAGTTTAATTCTTTAATTATCATCTCTACTCTCTTTTTAGTATCATCCTTAACATATCCTGAGTTATTTAGCACTCTTGATACTGTAGATTGTGATACATTTGCCATCTTTGCTATGTCACTTATAGTTATAGGCATATAAATTCACCTCATTCTCTACTTTTTAGTGATTTTATTGCTTTATTTCGCCTTATTTAGCCAATATGGTAGCGCTTCCACGTTAATAATAATATATTAACGTATATTTTGTCAACGATAACTATATCACTTTTCATATTTTTCATCAAATAGTATATCACATATATTTTTTTACATATCACTTAATATTTATCAGTTCTTTTCGTGGAATTAGCCTTAAATTCCTTAATAAAAAATAGTATATAGAAAAATTTTATCAATCTTCTATATACTATCTTAAAGTCAAACCTTCTGGCTAAATATCAATAACTTTTATGAATTTTTTTGTTTTAAATTATTTACAAATCTTTCAATTCTCTTTAATGCTTC
Source organism: Bacillota bacterium (assembly GCA_023399035.1). Lineage (GTDB taxonomy): Bacteria > Bacillota > Clostridia > Clostridiales > Clostridiaceae > Clostridium. The sequence continues at coordinate 40,017 of JAEWQX010000099.1, forward strand.
AATTATATTATCCATAGACGACGCGTAACATGCTCTTATAAATCCTTCACCACATTCACCAAAAGCATTTCCTGGCACTGTAAGAACTTTTTCATTTATAAGAAGCTGTTCACAGAATTCATCTGAAGATATTCCTGTAGATTTAATACTTGGGAATACATAGAATGCACCTAATGGTTCAAAACATTCGAGCCCCATCTTTTTAAATCCATCAACAAGTACTCTTCTTCTTCTGTTATATTCTCTTCTCATTTCCTCTATGCTGTCATCACCATGTTTAAGTGCTTCTATTGCTGCATATTGAGCAGTTGTAGGTGAACACATTATTGCATATTGATGAATTTTTTTCATCTGGCTTATCAAAGTAGGATGTCCACAAAGGTATCCTAATCTCCATCCTGTCATTGCATATGCTTTTGAAAAACCATTAATAACAAGTGTCTTTTCTTTCATTTCTGGGAATGATGCTATTGAAACATGCTTTTCATCATAACAAAGTTCTGCATATATTTCATCAGAAATAACTATAACATCTTTATCCTTTAATACTTCAACTATTGCTGCAAGCTCGTCTCTTGTCATTATTGCACCAGTTGGATTGTTAGGGAAAGGTATAATAACAACTTTAGTCTTAGGTGTAATAGCTTCTTCAAGTTCTTCAGGAGTAAGCTTAAATTGATTTTCAGCTTTAAGATTTAAAACCTTAGCTGTAGCACCAGTAAATGCTGTACATCCTTTATATGCTACAAAGCTAGGTTCCGGAATTATTACTTCATCGCCAGGTCCAACCAATGCTCTAAGAGCAATATCTATACCTTCACTACCTCCAACAGTTACTATTATTTCATCTAATGGATTATAGCTTAAATCAAATTTTCTATATAAGTACTTTGCAATTTCATTTCTCAATTCAACAAACCCTGCATTTGATGAATAATGAGTATGTCCTTGCTCTAATGAATAAATTCCTGCTTCTGTAACATTCCATGGAGTAAGGAAATCTGGTTCACCAACTCCAAGTGAAATAACATCTTCCATTTCATTTACCATATCAAAGTATTTTCTTATACCTGATGGAGGCATATTTTTTACGTCTTCTCTTATCATATTTTCCAGCATCATATAAATATTGCCTCCCTGTCTTCAACTTTCTTTTCCTTGAATATTGTTCCATGATCCTTGTATTTTTTAAGTACGAAGTGAGTTCCTGTACTTAATACATATTCTTGAACAGCAAGCTTTTCTGATACGAAAAGTGCAACTTCCTTCATTGTTTTTCCTTCAACTATTACAGTTAAATCAAATCCTCCAGACATTAAATAACATGCCTTTACCTGTGGGAATTTGTATATTCTTTCAGCTACCTTATCAAAACCTTCTCCTCTTTGAGGTGTAATTTTAACTTCTATTAAAGCTGTTACTGTTTCACTCCCTGTATTTTCCCAGTTAATAAGAGTTGTATATCCAGCAATTATACTTTTTTCTTCATAATCTCTAATTGCATCACGTACTTCTTCAACAGTTTTGCCAGTCATTACTGCTATTTGTTCGTCAGTATATCGGCTATTCTTTTCTAATATTTCGAGTATTTCCTCCATTGCAAATCCCTCCATTTTTAGTTAATAGTTATCAGTTCACAATTTACAGTTAATTCATTCTATACTATTGATAATATAATTACTCTGATAACTTTCATCCTATTTAATTTTAAAAATAAAAAAATTCCATTCATCCACAAGGGACGAAGGAACTACTTCGCGGTACCACCCTAATAAATAGCATATGCTGCTATTCACTCAGTAAGAATACTATATTTAATATTCTTTCCTTTATAACGTAAGGAACACGTCATAACCTAATTAAGAACAATAATTTATTCTTAGTTCTCAGCATGAAATTCAAAGGCTGCTTCATTTAAGTATACTTACTGAATCCCACCATACTTCAGCTCTCTAAAAAGCATAACAAAAATTACTCTTCCTTATCACTATCTTTAACTAAAATTAAGTTTAAGCATATAATTTTATTTGCAAATAATTATTTGTTTGAATCTTTATTTAATATTATAAACTCAAATATATAAATAATTCAATAGTATTTTGTATATTATTTTAAAGAAATCATATTTTATTTGAAGTTATCAGTGAATTACTTGCAAATCCCACTTATCATACATGTAAATGTCTTTATTTTAAATTAAGCTCCATCTGCTTATATAATCAGCAAAAAATTAGTCAACTCCTAACTTTTTTTATATACAACTCAACAATATCGCATTAAAAATTCACTTGCTTAATATTTGTATTAATTATTTTGAAGATAAAAATATAGAGCTATAGTCCTATATCAATACTATAGCTCCTTACAACAAACAGAGAACTTATTTACTGTGCTGCTGCTTTTTAGCTCTTCTGCAACTTTGACATCTTACAGGATCATTTTCAAATCCCTTTTCCTTATAAAATTCCTGTTCACCAACTGTAAAAATAAACTCCTCTCCACAATCTTTACATGTTATCTTTTTATCTTCCATTCTAATGTCCTATTGCCAGAATAAACAAAACTCTGCAACAGTTCACCTCCTCTTAAAACTTCAAGCATATGCTTTACAATTATATTATTTCTTAAATTTCAATATTATATTCATAAATATAGCAATCATAATTCTAGAAAATTTTCTTCAATAAAAAATAATACAATAATTTTATTATAGAATTTTAAGTTCAAACCTATTATCTACAAGATTAATTCTGCATTTCCCTCCATGAGATAAACTTCCAAATAATATTTCATCTATAAATAACGGTTTAATATTTGAATCAATAACTCTTATTATCTGTCTTGCTCCAAATTCTTTTGAAGTTCCTATCTCTGCAATATAACTGCTGCATTCTTCACTAAATACTACTTCTATATTCTTTGATGCAAGTTTATTCTTGAAATCATCAAGCTTCTTTACTGCAACTTCCTTAGCCATCTCATCATTCATGCCATTAAATACTACAATCTTGTCAAGCCTGTTTCTAAATTCAGGAGTGAAGAACTTCTTTACTTCTTCCATTATAGCTTCTCCCTGGATTTCTCTGTCTCCAAAACCTATAAGCCTCTTGCCTATATTCTTTGCTCCTGCATTTGAAGTCATTATTATTATGACATTTCTAAAATCAGCCTTTCTGCCTTTATTATCAGTAAGAGTTGCATAATCCATAACCTGTAGTAAAACATTTAATATGTCTTCATGCGCTTTCTCAATTTCATCAAGAAGCAGTATGCAGTGAGGCTTCTTTCTTATTGAATCAGTAAGAAGTCCTCCCTCTTCATAACCAACATATCCTGGAGGCGAACCTATAAGTTTTGCTGCTGAATGTTTTTCACCATATTCACTCATATCAAATCTTACAAGATCCAATCCAAGCTTTTTTGAAAGACATCTTGCTATTTCCGTCTTACCAACTCCTGTAGGACCTACAAAAAGCATAGATGCAACAGGTTTATCCTCTTCATTAAGACCTGCTCTTGACATTTTAATACATCTTACCACTTCTTCTATTGCTTTATCTTGATGGAATATATTTGCCTTCAATTCACTTTCTATATGCTTAAGTGAATCTACCTCACTATTCTCAACTGTCTGCTTAGGAATACTGCATACTTTAGATATTATTTCTTCTATTACATCTTCATCTACAACAGCTTTTTCATCACTATTATCATTGTGGACCCTTACATAAGCGCCTGCCTCATCTATTATATCTATTGCCTTGTCAGGAAGATATTTGTCATTTATATATTTATCACTTAAAACAACTGCATTTCTTATTGCTTCATCTGTATAAGATACATTGTGATATTCTTCATAACTTTTCTTAAGACCATTCAATATGATCACCGCATCATCAATTGAAGGTTCACTTACATCAATTGTCTGGAATCTTCTTATAAGTGCTTTATCCTTTTCAAAGTATTTCTTATACTCATCAAAAGTAGTAGCTCCTATAAATCTTATTCTTCCTTCTGTAAGGTATGGTTTTAATAAATTAGATGCATCAAGTGCCCCGCCGTTTAATGCTCCTGCACCTACTATATTGTGTATCTCATCTATATATACTATAGCTTTATTCTTCTTGCTTATAAGGTCAAGTATTCTCTTTATTCTTTCCTCAAAATCTCCTCTGTATTTTGTTCCTGCAATAACAGAGCCAAGATCTAACGAATACATCAAACTTCCCTTAAGTTTTTCAGGAACATTTCCATCACTTATCATCTTTGCAAGGCCTAATGTAATTGCTGTTTTACCCACACCAGACTCTCCAACATGAACTGGATTGTTCTTGCTGCGTCTGCATAATATCTGTATTGTCCTGTCAAGTATGTCTTTACGTCCAATTAAAGGATCTGTACTTTCCTCCTGAACCTTTTTGATAAGATCAACAGTATATTTATTTAAAAATGCATCTTCTTTTCTTATCTTAATCTTTTCATCATCTTCATGTTCATGCATTTCTTCCTCTTCTGATGAGCTTTCTTCATGCTGAACCTCGTAGTCTCTTTCATCATCATGACATAAATTAAACAAAAGATCTCTTTTAGTTACGCCTTCCTGAAGAAGATAATATAATGCGTAGCTATCTTCAAGGGTAAACATAGCTGATAATATATGGTCAACATCTATTACATCTTTTCCGCTGAATTTAACCTGTTCATCTGCTGTGAGTATAATCTTCTGAAATTCAATACTTTCCTGAGGTTCTCCATTTCCTATACTTACATAAGTCTTTATATATGTCTTTAAATTATACTGAAGACTACTTATATCACCTCCACATTCCCTTATTGCCCCTGCAACTTTTTCATCAAATGTTGCAGCATACAAAAGATGTTCTGGGGTAATATATTCGCTATTTCTCTTTTTAGCTTCTTCATATGCCCTTATAAGCACATCATTAAGATCACTTGTAATTTTCATATTTTAAGCCTCCTCCGTTGTTAATTTAAATGGAAATCCCTCACTTTTAGCCATAGACATAGCAGTAGCCACCTTTGTTACTGCTATATCATAACTGTATATCCCTGCTATACCTCTTCCGTTTCTATGTACATCAAGCATTATCTTTTCTGCATCTTTAATGCTCTTATTAAAAATCCTCACTAATACTTCTATAACAAATTCCATAGTTGTATAATCGTCATTATGCATTATAACCTTATAATTTTTAGGCTTTTTTATTTTAACCTTATCTTTCTGCTTAGTAACAACTCCTGTTTCCATATTTAAACTATCACCTTCCTAAATCATTCACCTAAAGATATTATAAATCTTTTGTGTATTTTATCATATTAAAATTTTATCAACATAAAAAGAAAAAGTACATAAAGCAGATTATCATCTACTATATATACTTAATCTTAATTCTATTAATTTATTATATATTTTTATAATAACAATACAGTTTTACAATAATTTATAAAATCGTTAACTTTATTAAGCTTCTTTTCTTTCATTATAAATAGTTATACCTAATGTAAGAGCAAGTCCGCCCCATAAAACTGTTGCACCAACTCCAA
>JAEWQX010000108.1 GCA_023399035.1 Bacillota bacterium
GTACAGAAGCTTGGAATATATCCAAGATCCATTAACCAATTAACGACTTCATCTAATGTTCTATTATCACTAACATCAAACTGAGCAGAATTATCTTCTTCTTTTTCCTTTTCTACATAGCCTCCAACACTTGTACGAGAGCCACCGCTTATTTGGGATACTCCAAGTTCAAGAACCTTTTCTCTTGTCTTTTTAGATTCTCTTGTTGAAACTATTATTCCTGTATATGGTACAGCAATCCTTAATATAGCAACAATTTTTTCAAATATCTCATCTGAAATTCCATTATCAAATGTATCCGGATCTATATCATCTGCTGGTCTTATTCTTGGAACACTTATAGTATGAGGTCCTACTCCTTTTGCTGCTTCTAAATGTTCTGCATGCATCAATAATCCTACAAAATCATATTTATAGAGATTTAATCCAAATAAAACTCCGCATCCTACATCATCAATTCCACCATCCATAGCTCTGTCCATTGCTTCTGTATGATATGCATAATCATGTTTAGGACCAGTTGGGTGAAGTTCTTCATAAGCCTTTTTATTATATGTTTCCTGAAATAATATATAAGTACCTATTCCTGCTTCTTTAAGTTTTGCATAATTTTCAACTGTTGTAGCTGCAATATTTACATTAACTCTTCTTATTGCTCCATTTTTATGTTTTATTCCATAAATCGTCTTTATACTTTCAAGAACATACTCTATTGGATTATTTACAGGGTCTTCTCCTGTTTCTAGAGCTAATCTTTTATGCCCCATATCCTGAAGTGCTATTACCTCTTTCTTAATTTCTTCCTGAGTTAATTTCTTTCTTCTTATATGTTTGTTTTTGTGATGATACGGACAATATACACATCCATTTACACAATAGTTTGAAAGATAAAGAGGAGCAAACATAACTATTCTGTTTCCATAAAACTTCTGCTTTATTTCTCTTGCAAGCTTGAATATTTTTCCATTTTCTTCTTCTAGTTCACATTCAAGAAGTACTGCCGCTTCTCTATGAGATAATCCCTTACAGCTTTTAGCTTTTTCTATTATTTCATTTATAAGCTGCTTATTCCCCTTATTTTTTTCTGCATATTTAAGAGTTGATAAAATTTCTTCATCATTGATAAATTCAGTTGCCACACTTGACATAACGTTATACATATTATCGCACACTTCTTTCCTTAAAATAATTTCTTTGTATAACTCATCCTGATTCAGTTATTATCATCTCAAATTTAGCGGAATATTTTAATCTACAATTTGAATTTTATTTTTTTGAATACATTGCCTTTACACTGATACCCTTAATCATGCCTAATTTTCCTGACAAAGAACTTATAACATCATTACTAGCATCAATTACAATACTTATTACACACACATCTTTTTCCTTATAGGGGATTCCCATTCTTCCAATTATATATCTGCTATATTCATGTAAAATATTATTTAATTTTTTGGTTTCTTCCAAATCCTCTACAATGATTCCAATAAGCGCAATTCTAGTATCCATGCTTCTCCCTCTATTGTATAATTTTACTTTAATTAATATTTATACCAATAAAACTTCAAAAAAATAATCTCTGTACTAAAAGCAAGCGCAGAGATATCAATATCAAAATATTTATAACTACCGCCTTGTTATTTGGGATAAACCCTCATATAATCAGAACGACTTCTTTTACTATACCTTTTCCCTCAGATTAATCTTTAAGTAAGGTCACGTTAACTTTAGCATATTATTCTTATTTTTTCAAATTATATAATATACTTTCAGCTTCAATATATATGCCAATTTATTCTATAATATGCTGATTATCATCCTCTATCTAACATATACTTTAAGCTATAATAAAACTGAAAGCAGAATAAACGATTTACTGCTTTCAGTCTTTACTATAGCTTATTATTATAGAATTTTTTAAACCCAGGCTCCACTTGCATCTAAATTATATCCATCAACTGATGTGTTACAAGCCATAGAACCATCAGAATATAGATAATACCAGATATTATTTATATTCTTCCATCCTGTTGCCATTTCTCCATTTTCATTTAGATAATACCAATTACCATTAATAAACTGCCATCCGGTTTCCATACTTCCATTTTCATTTAAATGATACCATGTGTTATCTATAAGCTGCCATCCTGTCATCATTTCACCAGTATTATTCATGTAATACCATGTACCATTAACTTCATTCCATCCAGTATTCATGATTCCATTTTCATTCATAAAATACCATAATCCATTCACTTGTTTCCATCCCTTTATAGGACTTCCATTTTCAATAAATGACCAGCTTCCATCTAAATTAATGTTCCATCCATCATTAACAGGCATATCTAAATCTTTGTTGGAATTAACTACTTTATCAGCTATATCTTCAGAATCTTCATCTGAACCACTTCTATTTACTGAATCATCAGTTGTAGTGCTGCTTGATGATGAATGATGCGATGAAGATGATGAACTTGTAATTTTTGAAGTTGCTTCTGATGATACCTCTTCTTCAAATTCATCCATAACTATAACCTTAATATATTTGTTCTTATCGCTGCTAGTTAATTTATATTGTTTATTATCTGCTCCTTCTATTTTCTCATATTGTCCATCCTTAGCTGATGCTCTATACCATTGATAAGTTAATCCTGAATTAAATTCTTTTCCACTACTGTCTAAAACTTGTGCCTCCAAGGTATTTCCTACTTTAAGCTTTCCCCTTATCTTTACTGTCTTTATTTTAGACTTCTCATCATCTTTATCTTCATTTGGAAGTGAATATTTTTCCCATGACCCATTTTTATAGATCATTATTTCTCCAGCTTTTATCTTTAAATTATCTGTCTGAACATCTACATCTTTTACATCTTCAGCATTATCAGCAGTTACTGCACTTGAAGTTGTGATTTTACCATTAAATATTAATGTAGCATTCTTATATCCATCAGGTAATGTATAGCTGTATAAATCATTTCCTTCAGATGTCAACTCTACTCCAGGCCATTTAGAAAATTCTTTATTTAAACTTCCATCAGATTTCTCTGTATAAAAATATACCCTTAGACTCTTCCATCCTTCTGAATTTTCAAAATAAGCTTTTGTCAATTTATCTGCATCATCATCTGATGTATCATCATCTTTATCATCATCAGGGCTATCTACATCTGAACTATCAGGAATATCGCTTTTTTCAAAGTTTCTCCACTCCCCATTGAGACTATTGTTTTCACCTTCACCATTACCTACAAATATCTTTGTTTCACCATCTTCTATTTTTACTGTTTTTGTCTGTTCACCCTTATTGTTATTATTGAATATTACATTAACATTTTCATAACCTTCTGGCAATGTATATCCATATAAATCATCACCATAATAAACTGGAGCTTCTCCAGGCCATGTTGTAGCACTTCCTCCTTCAACCCAGTAATGAACTCTTACTTTATCCCATCCATAAGTATTTTTAAAATAAACCTTGCTCATGCTCTTTAGGGAATCAGTTCCTTCATCATAAATCATAGTATTACCTAATTTTGTTTCAAGATTTCCTGTTTGATTACCTTCACCACCATTACCGTTATTAAATATTACAGTAGCATTTTCAAATCCTTCTGGTAATGAATAGCTATATAAATCATTTCCTTCATCTTTAGCACTTACTCCAGGCCAATCCTTTACTTTTTCACTTGTTCCAGCATTGTAAGCATATACTTTAACCTTATCCCATCCAAATGTATTCTTGAAATATACTTTTGTAATTCCTTCTTCATCATTCTGAACTTCTGGTTCTTCCAAATCATCTGTAGTAAAATCTCTAAACTCTCCATTATCATAAATCATTGCTTTTTCAGTAGGTAAGTTTAAATCATCAGTTTTATTAGAGCCATCATTAAAAATAACCTTTGCATCACCATAATTTTCTGGCAATTTATAAGAATATAATGTTTCTGTACCTTCCACTTTAGTCATTGGAATTCCAGGCCATTCTTTTATTTTGCTTCCATCTTCTTTCCATACATATATATTAGGTTCATTCCAATCTGCTGGCTTTCTAAAATAAGCTTTTGAAGTTCCATTGAGATATTCTTTCCAATCTCCATCCCATATCATAGT
>JAEWQX010000149.1 GCA_023399035.1 Bacillota bacterium
TTTAATTTTAAATAGAAAATAGACTTTATTTAATCGAATTATATGGAGGAATTTTATGGCTAAGATTGATAGATTATTAGATAATATGGATATAAGCAGAGCATCAGATATTCATATTACATCTGGGTTAAAACCTATGGTAAGGATTGATGGTAATCTTGTTAATGTGTGTGAAGATCCAATTCCTCATGAAGTTGTAGAAGAATACATAAAAGATATGATGCCAGGTAAGTTTTCTGAATTTCTTGAAAGTGGTGAAATTGATTTTAAATACAACAGGCCTGGAATAAGCAACTTCAGAGTTAATGCATTTAAATGCAAGGGTTCATATGCTATCTGTATGAGAGTTATTAAGGAAAATATTCCTAAACTGAGTGACATCACAGATGCACAGGCTTTGAGGGATTTTACCGAACTGAAGGATGGTTTGGTACTGGTAACTGGTCCTACTGGTTCGGGAAAAAGTACAACCCTAGCTGCAATGATAAATGAAATAAATACTACCAAGGAAAAGCACATTATAACATTGGAAGAACCAATAGAATATATTTATGAGACTAAAAAGTCAATGATAAATCAAAGAGAAGTAGGAGAAGATACAAGAAGTTATGCTATGGGACTTCGTGCAGCTTTAAGACAGGACCCTGATGTTATACTTGTAGGAGAAATGAGAGATCCAGAGACTATAGAAATTGCACTTCGTGCAGCTCAAACAGGACATCTCGTATTTTCAACACTTCATAATATGGGTGCTGCAAACAGTATATATAGGATTATTAATTCATTTGAGTCTGGCCATCAAAATGAAGTGAAAATTCAATTATCATCACTTTTAAGGGGAGTTGTCTCACAGGTGCTTCTGCCTAATGCATCAGGAGAGGGAAGGACAGCTGCTATGGAGATAATGGTATGTACCCCAAGTATTAAGAATCTTATAAGGGAAGGAAATTATGAACAGATAAACAGTTTTATTCAAATGGGATCTAAATTTGGAATGCAGACAATAGATATGGATCTTAGGAGACTGGTTAATAGCAATATTATTTCAAGAGAAGAGTATGAAAAGTGGATAAGAAGCAATAAATAATGACTATAAAAATTTGGAATTTTTATTTGCTTGAAATTTAAGATTACTAATTTTATAATATGTTTGGGTATGTATAAGAAATAAGGTTAATTTGATCGAATAATGGAGATAAAAACATATAATTAATAAAAAATAAAATTTAAACATAGTTTTTAAAGGATTTTCTTATACTATGTTGAATATATTATTTTTGGAGATTTGATTTTTTCTGCAAAGAAGGGAAAGAACTAGTCATGTTACAAGAGATAATAACAGCTATAGATATTGGGAGTAAAAAATTATCTGCAACTATTGCGGTAAAGAACAAGAGTAATGAATTAGAAATATTGCATACAAAAAGCTGTAAATCATCAGGAATAGAAAAAGGAATTATTACTGATGTTGCTAAGTGCAGGGAAACGATAGAAAAATTACTTGAAGAATTACAAGACAAGACTAAAGTTAACATAAGTAATGTTTCTGTAGGGATTTCTTCAAGAAAGATAAGAATAACTGAAATGTCAGTAAAGGTTAATCTTAATGATGGCAGAGTTACACGAGAATCATTAATAGAAGGATTGAATATTGCAAAGGAAGATTTCTTATTAAGTGATGATGAAATTATCGTTGATGAGATAATAAATTTTTATATTATAGATAATCAGGTAATATATAAAGATATATTAAATTGGAAAGCAGACAGCTTTGAAATGAATCTTACACTGGTTATAGGCAATAAGAATGAAATTGAAAAATATTATGAAATTTTTAGAGGAACAAAATACGTGCTAGACAGCATAAAGAGCAATATAATCACTGGAAGGCAGATATTCTTAAGTGAAAATAAATATGATGGTGAAACAGCTCTTATTGACATAGGCGCTGGAGAAATAGATATAGCAATATTTGATGATAATGCTGTTTCAAGATGCATGAGCAGCATACCTGTAGGAGGAAATAATATTTCAAATGATCTGGCTATATGCGGAGAATTTTCATTTTTAGAAGCAGATAATATAAAAAAGATTTATTCTAGCAATTACAAGACTTTATATAAAGACAATTCTGTTCCAAACGAAATTGAAGTTGGTACTGTAAAAGTATCAAAAGAATTATTTTATGAAGTTACAAATGCAAGAATCGAAGAAATATTAAATCATATTCATATGGAGTTAAAAAAGACTGGTCATTATGATAGAATTTGTAGTATAATTTTATATGGAGATGCATTAGGCTATTTTGAGGATATTACTGAAATCGTTGGTAGAATTTTCAAAATAAAGATAAAGGTTGTAAAAGATATTGATTTGGGAATAAAAAATTCAGAAAATATAACTTCATTAGCTTTAGTTAAAGAAGTGTATGATAGATTAATCTTATTAGGGGATAATAAGATAATTCCAAATAATAAAAAAGCAGAAAAAGAAAAAGTGGATGAAGACACAGAAATTTTACACAATAATGAAGACGAAAATCACATATTAAATAAATTGAAAAGTTTTTTTAATAAGATTTTCTAAAGGGAGGAATTGTTTTGTTAGATTTTGAAGCAGATATGCAAGAATTAACCAACATAAAAGTAATTGGCTGCGGTGGCGGCGGAAGCAATGCTGTTAATAGAATGATAGTTGAAGGACTTAAAAATGTAGAGTTTATTGCTATAAATACAGATAAACAGGCATTATTACTTTCAGAAGCAGATCAAAAAATTCAGATAGGTGAAAAACTTACTAAAGGATTAGGTGCAGGTGCAAATCCTGAAATAGGTAAAAAGGCGGCTGAAGAAAGCAGAGAAGAAATTACTGCTGCAATAAAAGGCGCTAATATGGTATTCATTACTGCTGGAATGGGTGGCGGAACAGGAACAGGAGCTGCTCCTGTAGTTGCAGAAATAGCTAAATCTATGGATATCTTAACAGTAGGCGTAGTTACAAAACCTTTCCCATTTGAAGGAAAAAGAAGAATGAGACATGCTGAAATGGGAATAGAAAATCTTAAGGAAAAAGTTGATACTTTAGTTATAATTCCTAATGAAAGATTACTTACAATGGCTGACAAGAAAACAACATTGTTAGATTCTTTTAAATTAGCAGATGATGTTTTAAGACAAGGGGTACAGGCAATATCTGACCTTATAACTATTACAGGTGTAATCAATGCCGACTTTGCTGATATTAAAGCAGTTATGCTTAATAAAGGATTAGCTCATATGGGAGTTGGGTTTGGTAAAGGTGATACAAGAGCTCAGGATGCTGTTAAGCAGGCAATATCATCACCACTTTTAGAAACTTCAATAGATGGTGCTACAGATGTAATAATAAACTTTACTGGTGGTGCAGATTTAGGAGCATTAGAAGTTTATGATGCAGCAGACGTTGTACGTGAAGCTGTTGATCCAGATGCCAACATAATAGTTGGAGCAGTAATCGATGAAACTCTTACAGAAGAAGTAAGAATTACAGTTATTGCTACTGGATTTGAAAGCGAAACTAATCAAAGCAGTTTATCATCAGGTTCTGTTCAAGAAGTTAAGAAATCTGTAGTTCAAGAATCTGCTAAGGAAGAAGCAGCAGCTACGGCAGTAGAAAAGGAACCAGAAACAGCTTCAAGCCCTTATGAACAAGATGATTTAGATATACCAGTATTTTTAAGAAGACAAAGAAAACACTAATT
>JAEWQX010000178.1 GCA_023399035.1 Bacillota bacterium
ACTAAAAACAAGTGAAAAACTTGATAGATATAATAATGATTTAAAGAAAGATAATGATAAAAGTAAATTAAGTGGCCATGTTGCACTTAAAGATGGTGATAAAGATCATGATATGGAAGATTCAGATGATAATAATTGTCCGTGGACAATTGATGTTAATGGAGCATTATGGTTCATAGATGGTGGAAAAATTTACAAATCTGTTAAGATGGGTGACTTTGAAGAAGTGTACACATGTGACAGATCTATTGACTGCTTAGATGTATATGATGAAGATAACTTGATTGCATGGGATTCAGATGGTGATGTTTATACTAATGTATCTGAAGGTTCTGCTGCAGCTAAAGAAGAAGCTGAAGAATTAATTGGACCTAATGAAAATACAAATCCAGAAGTCAAAGTTGGCTGGAATCAGCTTGCAGATGGAAACTGGACTCTTTACGATGCAACAGGTGCTTTAGTAAAAGGATGGGCTAATGTTGGCGGAACTTGGTACTATATGGACCCTGCTACTGGAACAATGAGGACAGGCTGGTTGCTTGAAGGAGGTAACTGGTACTACTTAAATCCTGTTTCAGATGGATGGAAAGGTGCAATGAAGACAGGATGGATCTATGAAGGTGGTAACTGGTACTATTTACAACCATCAGGTGCAATGAAGACAGGCTGGTTAAATGATAATGGTACATGGTACTATTTATATTCAAATGGAGCAATGGCTGCCAATACAACAATTGATGGATATTATGTAGGTTCTAATGGAGCTTGGGTTAGATAATATATAATAAATTAATATTTATTAATAAACAATAAAAGATGAAATCTGTAGGGGTTTCATCTTTTGTTTATATAAAAATAAGATTCAGCTTTAGATTACTTTATATGAAAATAGTTAAAATGTGTGTTATTGTAAATATGATATTATAATGGTAAAATTAATGATGTATAAGCATATGGATATAGGGTTCTGGTTAACAATATACAATTTACAATTAATCTGGAATAAGTTAGAGTGAATGAGGCATTGTTATTTGGAACTTATATATTAATGATATAAAGATATTTTTATGTTTTAAATTAAAAAATAGGGGGATTAGGAATGAACAAGAGAATAAGTCGTGTTATTTCGTCTACAGTCATAGTTACAGCTATGTCCATGACAGGAATAAGCAGTAATATGATTTTAGGAAGTACTAAAGCTTATGCAGCAAGTTATAAATTAACCAATATAGATATGTCAGGTGCTAATCTATATGAAAATACTAATTATACAAAAGAACTTGATAGCGATAAAAGCTTAAAGGATACATATTATGCAAAGCTATCATCAGATAGATCTAAGGTATCAATAGATATAGATGGTGTAGACGAAGACTGTGTATCCATAACTAAGTCTGGAAACAGCAAAACTTATGAGCCGGGTGATGATATATCAATATTAACTGGAAAAACAACATTAAAAATAACTGTTTATGAAAGTCCGGAAGATAAAGAAAATAAAAAAAATGCTAAGAAAACATATAAAATAATAATTAAGAGATATACAAAAGAAGAAGAAGAAGAAAGAAGAAATGATGATCAGAGTGATATTTATCTGCAGACTTTGGAATTAGATTATGGAGATATTCCATTAGGATTCAGATTTGATAAGATGAATTATAATGTTACTGTAGATAATGATATAAAAACTTTAGTTATAAGGGCAGTACCTGAAGATGGAGCTTATGATGTTGCTGTAAATGGAATAAAGTTAAAAGAAGATGAGGATTATAAGAAAAATATAAATGTTGCATCAAGTGGCACTACAAAAGTTGAAATCACTCTTTCTTATGATGAAGAAGAATACAGAACATACACTATAAATATAACTAAAAAGGATAAGAATTCTGAAAACCATAGTACACAGGGTGTTACAAATGAAGCTTCAGAAGAATCTAACGGAAAAATAGAACAGGTTCAGCAGAATAACAGCTTGCAGATTACTGAAAATAATAATGAAGGTAATGTAAATATTAATGTTTCTAACAACAATTCAAGCAATAATGGATGGATTAAATCTGGTGAAAAGTGGTCATATAAAGATGATTATGGCAATGTGTTAAAGAATACATGGTTCTATGATAGAAGTTATGATAAGAAATATTATTTTGATAATGATGGATATATGGTAACAGGCTGGAAACAGGTAGGAAGCAGCTGGTATTACCTTGATAATAGCGGAGCTATGGTAACAGGCTGGTGCAAGGTGGGGACAAGCTGGTATTATCTTGATTATGATGGAACAATGAAAACTGGATGGTTCAAGGACAGGGATGGAAAGTATTACTACTTATACGCTTCTGGAGAAATGGCAGTTAATACTACAATTAATGGCTATAAGCTGGGAAATGATGGTGCATGGATCACTAAATAATTATAGTAAACATGTATTATATAAGGTTTTGAATTAATATTAAAAGGTTTTATTGAAAATTGATAGAAAGGATTTGTTTTATTATGAATAAAAATATAAAACGTATTATAGCTATGGTTATGGCTATAGGTGCTGTATCAGCATTTGAACCTGTAAAATATAGTGAGATTTTTACGACAGAAGCCAATGCAAGCAGTGATATATATTTAAAAAGTATAAGTGTAATGGATGGAGATGACATTGTACTTACTAAAAGCAAAAAGACTTACAGTACAGCAGTTCCAAATTCAACTGATAAGGCTTATATTAGAGTTACAACTAATGATGAAGATGATATTGTTAAAATTGATGGAGAAAATCCAGAGAAGGTATCAAGCAGAAAATATTCAATTGTATTAGATCTTGAAAAGGGCAAAAATGAATTTGAAATCGAAGTTGAAAGTGAAGATGGAGATGACAGCAGAACTTACACATTAAAAATCGACAGAGGTGGAAAGCAGTCTACTGATGAAGACTCTGTATTTCTTGATATGATCAATGTTGATTATGGTGAAGTAGAATTTGAAAAAGAAAAAACTGAATATGATTTAGAAGTTGAAGAAGATGTATCGGAAATAAGAATACAGGCAAAACCTGAAGAAAGCAGTACAAAGGTTTATATAGAAGGAAACATAGTTGATGAGGATGACAAGTATAGAAGGACAGTAAAACTTGTTAAAGGTGCAAACTGTGTAAAAATAGAAATAGAAGATGAAGATGATGAAGATAATACAAAGACTTATACATTAAATATTTATAGAGGTAAAAATCCAAATAGTAATATAAAAGTTGATACAAGCAAATTCGATAATGAACAGGATGAAATATATTTGGATAATCTTACAGTAAATGATGGTGATTTAAAGATTTCTCCTAATTTTAATAAAAAAATAACATCATATACTTTAGATGTGGATGAAGATACTGAAAATATAATTGTTAAAGGTGACACTGAATATGATGCTAATATAGTTAAAATAAATGGAAATACTGCTGATTCTAAAAATAAGAAAAGAGTAAAACTTGTTCCAGGAAAGAATGTAATTGAAGTTCAAGTAAATACTGATGTAGATGATGATGATAAAGATGATTATTTAAAGAGAATATATACATTAACAGTATACAGAGGTACAAGCGAAGGAACATCAGAAACAAATAAAAAAGAAACAGTGACAAATACAGAAGATAAAAAGGAAGAAACAACAGCAGAAGAAAAGAAAGAAAATGCAGTTGGTACTGAAAATAATTCAAACGTAAAACCAAGCCAATGGGTTAATGTTAATGGACAATGGCAGTACAACGATGTTTCAGGAAATCCTTTGAAAAATACATGGTTCTATGATAACAGTAATGGAAAGACTTATTATCTACAAGCTGATGGAAATATGGCTACAGGATGGATAATATATAATGGATACTGGTATTATTTAGACCAAAGCGGTGCTAAGCAGACAGGATGGCAGCATTTAGGTTCATCATGGTATTATCTTGACAGCGAAGGAAAGATGCAGACTGGATGGCTTCATGATAGTGATGGAAAGTGGTACTATTTATATGATTCTGGAGCAATGGCATATAGCACTACAATTGATGGATATAAGTTAGGCTCTGATGGAGCATGGATAAAATAAGAAAAGAATTTCTTAATCAAATTCCAATATAAAAGTAATGGAAAGATTAATGCTTATGATATATAATCAGAGAAATAATGAAACCAAAGATAAAGCGTAAAAAGAGATAAAATGGTGATGAAAAATTAAAAAGTAGCCAGCTGTGATAGAAGAAATCACAGCTGGCTACTTTTTAGTTATAATTAAGCTTAAAATCATAGGATAATCTTTATGTTCTCTGTTAAGAATTTTACGGTATTTTATAGTAAATATAGGGA
>JAEWQX010000211.1 GCA_023399035.1 Bacillota bacterium
ATATACGCCCAAGTTTCTTTGTATCACTTATCTTACACATTGCAAGCGCTATTGACGTAAATACCATTGGTACAATTACTAACTGCAATGCTTTTACAAACAGCTGCCCAAGTATGTAGAATACTCCTATTGCATTTTTTGCTCCTTCTACTGATATATCCTGGAATAACAGATTATTAAGTGTCATCCAGAGACTGCTGTCCGCTCCTATGGATTCTCTCAAGAAAATACATCCTATTCCTGCAATAAGCCCAAGTGCTAATGCTACTGCCATTTTTACTGCAAGTACATTCCCATTATTACTACTTTTCTTATTCACTTTTAAACTCTCCTTATTAGTTCATTTCCCTGATATGTGAAACTGAATAACTACATAAGGTTTAGTATGCCGCAAAAAAAGCCTTCCTTAAATTAAGGAAGGCTGCATCACTCTCTATAATTACTTCTGCATTTTTACTAAGTATATATTTTAAACACATTATTTAAAACTCAATACAGATTTATGTAAGCATACTATAACTTCCTTACTGATTTCTCGAATCAATTTAAAGGGATTATTTTTTAATCATAGTACCATTCAGCTCGTATATTGTCAACCTATTATTGAAATATTAAATAATTCGTATTAATATAAGCATAATTTTAAATTTATTTATAATAACATTATATTTTTTTGATATTTATCAAAATATATATTTTTTCTTTATCTCCATATAAGATTAATCTATATTAGATGTACATTATGCTTCTGTAACTCCTTTAATATATCCTCATCTGGTGTTTCTTCAGTTATTACGGAATCAAAGCTGTCAATCTTTGCAAAATTGAATACTGCATCTACACTAAATCTTTCATTTAAGAGAAGTAGATAAAGATCTTTTGATATATCCATTATAGCTTTCTTTGTATTTGCATCCTCAGAAAGTGATGTACTTAATGAGCCATCCTCCAGATTAACACCTGCACATCCTACAAAAGCTTTATTACAGCGATAATCTTTTATTGCATTTATTGTATGAGATCCTATAGTTCCCCCCACAATAGAATTGTAATCTCCACCTACATATATTATATGGATATTTTCTGTGCATTCTATAACAGATGACATGACAATCATATTTGTTATAACTGTAACTTTTTTATTTCCTGATGCAATAAATCTTGCTATACAATATGATATGCTTGATGCATCAAGAAAAATTGTATCATTATCATTTATCATTTCATATGCCTTTGCTGCAACTTTTTCTTTAAGACCGATATTATTCTCAATTCTTTTCAAATAACTTATTTCATTTACAATATGCCTTGTTAGCTTTATTGCACCTCCGTAAGTACGTTTAAGTAGATTTTGTTTTTCAAGTGCCTGAAGGTCTTTTCTTATCATGCTTTCACTTACCTGAAATCTGTCACTTAAATCTTTTACAAGTATTTTTCCTTCCTTTTCAAGGGACTCCATAATGCATTTATGTCTTTCTTCTATAAACATATTACGACCTCCAATTTTTTATTATTTATTCCCATTATATCAATTATTATTCCTACTCTCAAGAAAATTCATTGACAATGATATCAAACAATCATATAATGATATCAAATAGTAATAACTGATAATATATGATAATAATCGAAAGTATATTTATTCTTAATTATTCCTGTATATATTTCATATATGCAAATATATTGAAATATACTTATTAACTTATAATACAAATTATCAGTTTTATATATAAACTTATTTACTAGGAGGAAATATAAATGAAGAAAGCTGTATTTTTTGATATTGATGGAACCCTTCTTGATTCATCAAATGGAGCAGATAAAATGTCTCCAGCTGTAAAAAAATCAATACGTGAACTACAAGAACATGATAATTATGTATTTATTGCAAGCGGAAGACCTTATGCATTTTTATGCAGAGATATACTGGATTTTGGTTTTGATGGATTTTTATTAATGAATGGTTCATTAATCATGCTCAATGAAGAAAATATGAAAAATAAATATAATGGAATTGCCGAATCTAAATATAGTTCATCTTGTGATTCTGAACATTCAAAAAAGATATTATACAAGAATCCTTTTGACAAGAACTTACTAAGGAAACTCATAAAGGTATTTGAACAATATAATATTCAATATATACTTCAAGATGAAAAATATTCTTATCTAAATGACAGCTTTTCTGAAATGAAGAAGATTTATGATTATGTAGGAATTCCAAAAGATTATATAAGAAATGAATACAATCTTGATGATATAAATGTATATAAAATTGAGATGTTCTGTCTCGATGAAAGATCATCTGAGATATGCAGATCTCTTGAAAATGAAGAGTTTAGATATACTTATTATGATGAATTTAATCTCTTTGAACTATATTCATCGAAAAACACAAAGGCCTCTGGAATAATAAAATTACTGGATTATCTTGATATTGATGTTGAAAACAGCTATGCATTTGGAGACGGAAGAAATGATATCGAAATGCTTAATACTGTTGGGTGTGGAATTGCCATGGGTAATGCTTCAGAAGATGTAAAAATTCATGCAGACAGAATTACAGAACCTGTACACCAAGATGGTATTGCTCTAGGTATAAAAAATTTCATACTTAATCCTTGTTTTTAATTTTTCAAAATAACTAAACTCATTTATAGATTTCTTAAAGCTGCTATACTAAGTCAGTGTAGCAGCTTTTTATGTTTTATGTTTTATGTCATGTACAAAAATTACTTTTCTATTCTAAATAAAAATCACAATATATAAACTATATATTCCTCTTCTATCTTTTTCTACTTTACTACTCCTTTTTTTATATACATGAAATCTCTTTTAATAAAAATATAAACAATCATAATTTTTCAAGTATCCAATTCAGACAGTCTTTCATTACTTCATTTTTATTTGTTTCCTGTAATATATTATGCCTTGCTTCCTGATATATCTTTATTGTTATATCTTCAATTTCATGTTTTTTATATTGCTCATATACTTCTAAAACCTTCTTAGTATACTCACCTACTGGGTCTTCTGATCCTGACATTAATAGGATTGGTAATCTCTTAGGTGTACATTCATATATTTCTTCATCCTGCATCTTTAAAACAGCATAAAATAATGTAGAGAAACCATTTAGCGTGTATATATAATTATTTAGTGGATTATTTAAGTACTCTTCAACGCTTTCCTCATCCCTGCATAACCATTCATGCATGTTTTTAGGATTTTCTATTTTATCTGAAAATTGTCCAAAAATATTTTTTAACACCAGCTTGCTTCTATAATTGGCTTTCTTTGTTATCCTTACTGCCCTGACAAGTTTCAAAGCTGATTTAACATTTTTTATGTCTGCATTTCCGGTACCACTAAGTATGAGACCATTTAATTCACTTCCATATATTCCAGCAAAAATACGTGATAGAAATGATCCAAAACTATGCCCAAATAAAAAATAAGGTATTTTAGGATATTCTATCTTTACTTTCTCCATAACATTATGCATATCCTTAATCAAAATATCAACACTATCTTTTTTGCTGAAATGCCCTAATTCCTCTGGCCCCTGAACAGAGTGTCCATGTCCAATCTGATCATGTCCTATTACTAAAAAACCATTATTACATAAAAAGTCTGCAAAATTCTCATAATTCCCCATATATTCTGTCATTCCATGAGTTAACTGAATAACCCCCTTAATATTGTTATTGGGATACCATTTTATGTAATGAACTGTTGTCCTACCATCATTTGATATAAATGTATTTTCATCTTTCATTTATCTATATCACTCCCCATTACATTTTAAATATCAAAACATTACGGTATTTTTATGTACTTTATCATAATATATG
>JAEWQX010000242.1 GCA_023399035.1 Bacillota bacterium
GAATGAGATACTCAATTTCTAATACAGCTGAATATGGTGATTATATCACTGGACCAAAACTTATTACTGAAGAAACTAAGAAGACTATGAAGAAGATTCTTAAAGATATCCAAGATGGTACATTTGCGAAAGACTTCTTATTAGATATGTCTCCTGCTGGAGGACAAGCTCACTTTAAAGCAATGAGAAAGTTAGCTTCTGAACATCAATTAGAAAAAGTTGGTGAAGAAATCAGAAAGCTTTATAGCTGGAACAATGAAAGCGATAAGTTAATAAATAACTAGTTTTTAATTAATTCAACTTTATTTAAACATAAAAAGATGATGAATGCTTTTCATATGAGTATTCATCATCTTTATTTTTATGCATAATATAAAATTATAATGGTTTCTTTTTAATCAATACCTATAGTGTTTTCAGGCGTATTTGAGGGATTTGGAGATGGAATGAGATCGTTAATCATAACATTATTAAGACAGTTGATAATTATAATACCAGCAGCTATAATTATGACAGAAGCATTTGGCATATATGGAGTATGGTTTGCTTTTCCTTTATTTGAGATTATAGCTATGATCATTTCAGTTATAATAATGAAGTCAAAATTGAGGACAATTGAAGAATAAATAATAAAAAGTTAAAGATAATATATCTAAAAGTTTAATTAATATTTGGAGAAAAATATGAAGAAGTGTCTATTTTGCAAAAAAGAATTAAGTGATGAATACACATCTAATAAAGTTGGTGATTTTTGCAGCGAAGATCACTATGATAAGTTTTTAAATTCCCTTACAAGGGAAGAATACATAGAACTGCAGAATTCATTTTGCGTATGCAGTGATGATTAATAATATTAAAGGGTAAATTCAAATTCTGGTAGATATAAACAAATGTTTAGTATCTGCTAGAATTTTTTTATTAGCAGTTATTGATAAGAACTTAGATATTGAGCACAGTTATTTACATAATTTAGACAATAAAATAACATAAAATATGTATATAGCTGAGGAAACTGATGTCTGATATATTAATAATAGAAGATGATATAGAAATTAATTATATGTTAAATATAATCCGTTATTAGGATCAATGTTTGTATTTGGAAATGCTTATAATATGAAAAATTGAAATGATTGAATTAATATATAATAATATTGATAAGTTTGTAATTGATATGAGAAATAACTCAGGTGAAAGTGATGGATATTTACATATACCTGAAGAATTTTAAAGTTATTCAGTTTAGCTTTTTCTTTTTAGGAAAGAATCTTATATGAATAAGTATGATAAAATACTTTTATGGTATATTTAATTGAGAGAATATTATTAAGCAGTAAGTAATAATAAAAGGAGTTTAGAAGATATGAGAAGTTCATTGAATTTTACAAATAAGTTAAATAAACTAGCGGAAATGGAAAACGACTCAATATTTCAAATATTAGAATATGAAAATCTTGAAGGTGCAGCAGATGTTGAGACTGCTCTGGGATTAAATATAATAAGAAAAAGTGGCATTAAACTTAAGCAGATTAGGATAGTTCTTGATGACAGCAGTGTTATACTTGAGCCTGGAGCTTTGAGTTATATGAAGGGAAATATAAGAATAAGCAGCAGGACAGGTGGAGTTTTTGGATTAGGAAAGAAACTTATATCAAGTAAATTAACAGGTGAAACTGTATTTAAACCGACATATAGCGGAACTGGAGAGATATTCTTAGAACCTTCATTTGGAAATTTTGCTTTGATTGAGCTTGAAGATGATGAAATAATCGTTGATGACGGTTTGTTCTTTGCATGTGAAAGCAGTGTTGAAGTCGGGGTATCAATGCAGAGAAATTTATCAGCAGCACTTTTAGGGGATGAAAGTCTGTGTCAGACTAAGATAAGTGGTAATGGCATTGTAGCTCTTGAGATTCCAGTGCCAGAGAGTGAAATATTTAAGTGTGTATTAATTGATGATACATTAAAAGTAGATGGAAATTTTGCAATATTAAGAACTGGAAACATTGAATTTACAGTTGAAAAATCATCAAAATCTATAGTAGGTTCAGTAACAAGCGGTGAAGGATTGGTTAATGTTTATAGGGGTTCAGGAGAAGTATGGCTGGTTCCAACAAAAAGTGTATATGGAGATTTGAAGTTAAGGGGACTTGCTGAAATGAAGAAGCCTCAACATAAAATGGATACAGAAGAATAGCAGAATATAATTATTAAAATGCAGAACTTTTTATTAAGGAAGTTATGCATTTTTTTATTTAGACAGAATCGCGTAGTATGTAGTTTGAATAAATGTAAAAATTCGACACTATATTATATTAAAGTTGTAAAGTACAAAGATGATAGTTATAATGAAGAGGGGAGAATAGATAAATGAGGTGATAAAGTGAGTTCATTAGAATCAAAAATCAAAAGCAGAGAACTAGATTTATTCTTTAAGGCAATTTTAAAGCTTGAGGACATAGAAGAGTGTTACAAATTTTTTGAAGATGTAGCAACTATAAATGAAGTAAAAGCATTAGCTCAGAGACTTCATGTTGCAACGCTCTTAAATAAGAAAAAGACCTATTCAGAAATTGCAGAAGTAACAGGAGCAAGTACTGCAACAATAAGCAGAGTAAATAGATGTTTGAATTATGGCAGTGATGGATATAATTTAATATTAGATAAGTTAAAAGATGATATAAAAGAAATAGATTAATTATAGTAAAGATATATTAGATTAATGCTTAATTTGTATATTCTTCTATAAAGTGGATTTTTATAGATACAACATTGTAAATCTTTGTGAAAAAGATTATACTATTTAAGGCGAATTTTTGTAGAAATTAGAAAAAGTACTATCTTAAATTGGATAAGTGAAATAGTATAATAATGAAAGAACTTTAAAATTATCTCTATCTTTATTATTAATGCTTTATTAGACATAGAGATAATAACAGAATGGAAAAAGTGAGGTAAAATTATGGGTAGAATGTTTGGAACTGATGGAGTAAGAGGAGTTGCCAATACAGAATTAACAGCACAAATTGCATATAATCTTGGAAGAGCTGGAGCATATGTTTTAACAGAAGGAGCTCATAAGCCTAAAATATTAGTTGCAAAAGATACAAGAATATCAGGAGATATGCTTGAATCAGCATTAATAGCAGGTATACTATCAGTAGGTGCAGAAGCAGTCGTACTAGGGGTTGTTCCAACACCAGCAGTTGCTTATTTAACAAGAAAATATGGAGCAGATGCAGGTGTTATGATTTCTGCGTCACATAATCCAGTTGAATATAATGGTATCAAATTCTTTAATGATAAGGGATATAAGTTATCAGATGAATTAGAAGATGAAATTCAAAGAGTTATCGAAAGCGGGTTTGAAGGTGTTCCAAGTCCAACAGGAACAGACATAGGGAAAGAAACAATTGAAGTTTCAGCTTTAGATGATTACATTGAATTTGCAAAAGAAACAATACCATACAGCTTAAAGGGATTAAAAATTGCATTAGACTGTGCTAATGGTGCAGCTTACAAATCATCAGTAAAAGCATTTAGAGAATTAGGTGCAGATGTATTTGTTATAAATGATAATCCAGATGGAACAAATATAAATGAAAACTGTGGATCAACACATCCAGAAGAATTAATGGAATACGTAGTTAAAAAAGGATGTGATTTAGGATTTGCATTTGATGGTGATGCTGATAGATGTTTAGCAGTAGATGATAAAGGAAATCTTGTTAATGGTGATTTCATATTAATGTTATGTGCTAAATATCTTAAAGAAATTGGAAAGCTTAAGGATGATACTTTAGTAGTAACTGTTATGAGTAACTTAGGATTAGATATTGCTGCTAAAAAAGAAGGCATTAATGTTGTTAAGACAAGTGTTGGTGACAGATATGTTCTTGAAGAAATGATTAAGGACAATTATGTGTTAGGTGGAGAACAATCAGGTCATGTTATTTTCTTAGATTATAATACAACAGGAGATGGATTAATAACAGCTCTTCAAATTGCATCAATAGTTAAAAGGAAAGAAGCTAAATTATCAGAATTATGTTCTGTAATGAAGGAACTTCCACAAGTTTTAGCTAATGCTACAA
Source organism: Bacillota bacterium (assembly GCA_023399035.1). GTDB lineage: Bacteria > Bacillota > Clostridia > Clostridiales > Clostridiaceae > Clostridium. Next base: position 4,095 of record JAEWQX010000242.1, read on the forward strand.
TACCTAATGAAAAGAAAAACTTATACTTAACTGATAAAGAAATACAAGAAGAAATCAAGAAAATCGAAGATGCGTTACATGGAGTTGGAAGAGTTCTTATAAGACCTTCAGGAACTGAACCATTAGTAAGAGTAATGCTTGAAGGTGAAAATCAAGAAGAAATAGATAGAATGGCACATGGATTAGCGGATTTAATCCAAAGAAAATATGCCTAATATCAGTATAACTAAATAATTTTATAAAGATGAAAATACACTTTTTTGATTAGATATATATTTATCTATCTGAAAAGTGTATTTTTTATTGTACATATATCTTATATTGCTGAATAACAAAGATATTACTAGGGGATATATAAATTTGACAGAATTAATATATTAGAAAGGAATGTTTAACTTATGGAGAAAGAACCATATAATGAATACCTATTAATTATGCCTGATGGTGATTGTAAGGGATTTAATGATTTAGAATCAGCAAAAGCATATGTAAATATATATTATGAAAGATTAATAGATGAAGAAGTTGATGAAAAAAATGACTATAACTATAATGATGCTACTGATATAGGATCTAATGATACAAGAGTTAATGTATGTACTCAGGCAGGCGTGTATGAGGGTAGATGTGAATTATATAACACTGAAGATATAATAAAAAAAATTAATGATGAACTAGTTTTTGACGAAGAGAAAAAAGAAGTAATTGAAAAGATATGTGAAGCAGATATTAAATTTAATATATACAATAATAATCTTGATTTATTAATTACGGATGTAGATCCAATAGATATTATGGAGACTTATGGAGATAGAGTGTGACATAAATATTTTATTGTAACTTAAAATACAAAAATAAAAGTAATATGTTAAATATAGAAAGAATATATTAATAAAATATTAAAAAAACACTAAAATTAATGATTAATTAATAAAAACTTATTTATAAAAATATAGTAAAAAATAAGAATGGTAAAAAATATAATATAATGTTGACAATGGTAAAAGCGGGGAGTAAAATTTAGTACAACAGGAAAATTGAATATGTCCTTAAAGCTTATAAATGCTGAGAAGGAGACAGTTATTTAGCAGAATAAGTTTAAGAGAGTCGATGGCTGGTGCGAATCGATACTTTAGCTTTTTAATTATCACTCCTGAGCAGAATCGAGAAAGAGAATTATATTCTTGAGTAAAAGATATCCGGTGTGCATCCGTTATATGCAAGGGTTTGCTAGAACCTAGTGATATTAATAAGGCGGAATATTATCCCACTTCTTATGATTTATATCATTAAGGGTGGATTTTTTTAACTATTTTTAAGGGGGACAGGCAATGGAAAAGCATGTATTATCTGTGTTAGTGAAGAATTCATCAGGAGTTTTAAGCAGAGTCAGCGGGTTGTTTTCAAGAAGAGGATACAATATTGACAGCTTAACTGTTGGAAGTACTGAGGATCCAGCTGTTTCTAGGATGACAATCACGCTGGAAGCTTGTGATGATATGCTTGAACAAGTTAAAAAACAATTAGATAAGCTGGAAGATGTAATAAGAGTTGTAAATTTTAAAGCTAATGAATCTGTTTATAGGGAATTAGTTTTAATAAAAGTAAGGGCAAATGCTGAAAATAGATCAGCAATAAATGAGACAGTAAAAATATTCAGAAGCAAAATAATAGACATATCGACTGATACTTTGACAATTGAATTAACAGGGGATGAAGATAAGATATCAGCACTAATAAACTTAATGAAAGAATACGGAATTGAAGAAGTTGCAAGGACTGGGGTGACAGCACTTCAAAGGGGGGAAAGGACTATAAAGAACAGTTTATAGTACTAAATTTAATCAGTAAGCAGTATATAAAAGAGGGCATTTAGATAAAAGCAAAGCAATGGCAAATATAAAAGGGGGATAACATATGGCAGGGAATCAGGTTAAGATATTTGATTCTACTTTGAGGGATGGCGCTCAGGGCCAGGGAATTTCATTTTCATTAGAAGATAAAATCAAAATTGTAAAGATACTTGATGATATGCATGTTGATTTTATTGAAGCTGGAAATCCAGGATCAAATCCAAAGGATATGGAATTTTTTAAGAGGCTTAAGGAAATTGAATTGAAATATTCAAAAATAGCTGCTTTTGGTTCTACTAGAAGACCTAATATTAAAGCTGAAGAAGATAAGAACTTAAAGGATCTTCTTTCATCAGGTTCAGAAGTACTTGTTGTATTCGGAAAGTCATGGGATTTTCAAGTTACTGACATTATAAAAACTTCATTGGATGAGAATTTGAACATGATAAGAGATACAATAGATTACTTGTGCAAGAATGGTAAAAAAGTTATTTTTGATGCTGAACATTTTTATGATGGATATAAATCGAATAGCCAATATGCAGTAGCAACAATAAAAGCAGCACAGGAAGCTGGTGCACAGACAGTTGTGTTATGTGACACAAATGGAGGAACATTACCACATGAAATATTTGAAATAACTAAATCGGCTAAAGAAGCTGTAGATGTAGAAGTTGGAGTTCATAGTCATGATGATATGGGAATGGCAGTTGCAAATTCAATCATGGCAGTTGAAGCAGGAGCAAAACAAGTTCAGGGCACTTTCATAGGCATAGGTGAAAGATGCGGGAATGCGAACCTGAGTGCAATAATACCAATTTTGAAGTTTAAGATGAATATGGATATTTTAGATGGGATTGATCTTATTGATTTAACTAAAACATCAAGATTTATAGCTGAAATATGTAATATGACTCTAGATGATGAAAGTCCATTTGTAGGCAACTCATCTTTTGCACATAAAGGCGGTATGCATATAGATGCAGTAACCAAATGTTCTAAATCTTATGAGCATATAGACCCTAAGCTTGTGGGAAATAAAAGAAGATTTCTTGTTTCTGAGGTAAGTGGAAAAAGTACAATTCTTCAGGAAATTAGAAAGATATTTCCTAATGTATCAAAGGATGATAATGCAGTTCAGAAAATTACCGATAGGCTTAAGGAATTGGAATATGAGGGATATCAATTTGAAGGTGCTGAAGGTACTGTAGAGCTTATTATAAGAAAGATAATTGGAAAGTATAAACCTTTCTTTAAATTAAATCACTTTAAGATAATTGGAGAGCAGCCTTATGGGACTAATGATTTCTCTTCTACAGCTGTAATAAATATTACAGTTGATGGACAGAATGAAATGACAGCAGCTGAAGGAGAGGGACCAGTAAATGCATTGGATAAGGCTATAAGAAAGGCACTCGAAGTATTCTACCCTGAATTAAAACAGGCAAGGCTTGTTGACTATAAGGTTAGAGTGCTTGATTCAGAAAGTGCAACAGAAGCAAAAGTTAGAGTATTAATTGAATCAACTGATGGAATCGATACATGGAGTACTGTAGGAGTATCCCGAGATGTAATACAAGCTAGCTGGATAGCACTGGTAGATTCAATAGAATATAAATTATTAAAAGATATTGAAAGAAAAGTTAAGGCATATTTTTAAGGAGATGATTAGAAAATGGGTATGACAATGACACAAAAGATTTTAGCTGCTCATGCAGGATTAGAATCTGTAAAAGCTGGACAATTAATCGAGGCTAATCTTGATTTAGTATTAGGAAATGATATTACAACTCCAGTAGCTGTAAATGAATTTAAAAAATTTGGAACTGATAAGGTATTTAGCAAGAGCCAGATTGCTATAGTTCCTGATCACTTTACTCCTAATAAAGATATAAAGGCAGCTGAACAAGTAAAATACATCAGAGAATTTGCTAATAAGATGGAAATTGAAAACTTCTTCGAAGTTGGAGAAATGGGAATAGAGCATTGCTTAGTACCAGAAAAAGGACTAGCTGTAGCTGGTGATGTTGTAATTGGTGCTGACTCACATACTTGTACTTATGGAGCACTTGGAGCTTTCTCAACAGGTATAGGATCAACTGATATGGCTGCTGGTATGGCAACTGGTAAGTGCTGGTTTAAAGTTCCATCAGCATTAAAGTTTGTTTTAAAGAATAAACCAGCAAAATGGATAAGTGGTAAAGATATTATTTTACACATAATCGGAATGATTGGTGTTGATGGTGCTTTATATAAATCAATGGAATTTGTAGGAGATGGATTACAATATCTTTCTATGGATGACAGATTTACAATGGCTAACATGGCTATTGAAGCAGGTGGAAAAAATGGAATATTCCCAGTAGATGATAAAACTGAAGAATATTTAAAAGAACATACTAAGAGAGAGTGGAAGAAGTATGAAGCAGATGTAGATGCTGAATATGATGAAGTTTATGAAATTGATTTAAGTACATTAAGACCAACAGTTTCATTCCCACATTTACCAGATAACACAAGGACAATTGATAATACTGGTGATGTAAAGATTGACCAAGTTGTAATTGGTTCATGCACTAATGGTAGAATTTCAGATTTAAGAGTTGCTAGAGATATTCTTAAGGGCAAGAAAGTTGATAAGTCTGTAAGATGTATAGTTATTCCAGGAACTCAGAAGATTTATCTTCAAGCTTTAGAAGAAGGAATAATAAAAGACTTAATTGAAGCTGGAGCTGCAGTTTCTACACCAACTTGCGGACCTTGCCTTGGAGGACATATGGGAATTTTAGCAAAAGGTGAAAGATGTGTATCAACAACAAACAGAAACTTTGTAGGAAGAATGGGTCATGTTGAATCAGAAGTTTATCTTGCAAGTCCAGCAGTTGCAGCAGCATCTGCAATAACAGGAAAGATAACTGATCCAGAATTAGTGTAGGAGGTATTTAGTAATGAGCGTAAAAGGTAGAGTATTCAAATATGGAGATAATGTAGATACAGATGTAATAATCCCAGCAAGATATTTAAATACATCAGATGCTAAAGAACTTGCTGCACATTGTATGGAAGATATAGATACTGAATTTGTAAAAAAGGTACAACCAGGAGATATAATTGTTGCAAATAAAAACTTTGGATGCGGTTCTTCAAGAGAACATGCTCCTTTAGCAATTAAAACAGCAGGAGTAAGCTGTGTTATAGCATCAACATTTGCAAGAATTTTTTACAGAAATGCAATTAATATCGGATTACCAATATTAGAATGTGATGAAGCTGTAAAGAATATCGATGCTGGTGATGAATTAGAAGTAGATTTCAAGAGTGGATTAATCAAAAATTTAACTAAAAATCAACAATATCAAGGTGAAGGATTTCCTGAATTCATGCAGAAAATCATCGATAATGATGGGCTTATAGGATACATTAAGAATAGTTAATGGTTTAAAGTTGATAATTGAGAGTTAAGAATGAAAGCTCTAAAGAGAAAGTTTAACTGATCAAATGTAGAATTTGGAGTTTCACTTTTTCTGAGGAATTTCTAAAATTTTTAATCTGAATTTTCATAAATGAATAGTTTATTATACTTAGAAATTAAATTTTAGGATACGTGTTTTATAAATAAAATAAATTACTGGTTGATTAGAAGATAGACTGGAAGTTGATGAAAAGAGAAATTATTTAGTAATTTCTACAACACTATCAACTTTCAATTTTCAACTATCAACTGAATAAATTTGGGGGTTATGAATATGAAATGTAATATAGCTGTAGTAGCAGGAGACGGAATAGGTCCAGACATAGTAGCAGAAGCAATAAAGGTATTAAAGACAGTAGGAGATAAATTCGGACATAGATTCGAATATGAATATGCCATTGCTGGTGGATGTGCAATCGATAAGACAGGAGAAGCACTTCCAAAAGAAACTTTAGATATATGTTTAAGAAATGATGCAGTATTACTTGGAGCTGTTGGTGGTCCTAAGTGGGATGATCCAGATGCAAAAGTAAGACCTGAACAAGCACTTATGGGATTAAGATCAGGCCTAGGACTTTATTGTAATTTAAGACCAGCAACACTATATGCACCATTAAAAAATGCATCACCACTTAAAGATAGTATAGTAGATAAGGGAATAGATATTGCTATCGTAAGAGAATTAACAGGTGGTATTTATTTTGGAAAAAGAGGAAGAGAAGTAGTTGATGGTGTCCAATCAGCTTATGATACTGAAAGATATAATGTAAATGAAATCAAGAGAATTGCTAAAATCGGATTTGAAACAGCAATGAAGAGAAAGAAAAAGTTAACATGTGTTGATAAAGCTAATATTCTTGAAAGCTCAAGACTTTGGAGAGTTGTTATAAATGAAATGTCTAAGGATTATCCAGAAGTTGAATTAAATTATATGTATGTAGATAATGCTTCAATGCAGATAGTAAAAGACCCATCTCAATTTGATGTAATTGTAACTTCAAACATATTTGGAGATATATTATCTGATGAAGCAAGTATGGTTACAGGATCAATTGGAATGTTACCATCAGCATCACTTGGAGAAGGAACTCGTGGAATGTATGAACCAATTCATGGTAGTGCTCCTGATATTGCAGGAATGGGTATTGCAAATCCATTGGCAACTATATTATCAACAGCTATGATGCTTAGATACAGCTTTAATTTAGAAGAAGAAGCTAAAGCAATTGAAAAAGCAGTTTTAGAGGTTCTTGAAGATGGATATAGAACTGGAGATATAATGAGTGAAGGCAAGACTAAGGTTGGTACAACTGAAATGGGCGATCTTGTTTGTAAAAAAATTGTTGAAGGGAAGTAGAAGCATATGAAAAGTGACGTACTAAAAAAGGGCCCAGGGAGGGCTGCTCAAAGATCACTTCTTAGAGCATTAGGTTTGACTGATGAAGAAATAAACAGACCAATAATTGGAGTTGTATCAGCTCAAAGCGATGTAATTCCAGGACATATGAATCTTGATAAAGTAACTGAAGCAGTTAAAAAGGGTGTAACACTTGCTGGTGGTACTCCACTTGTAGTTCCAGCTATCGGAGTTTGTGATGGATTAGCTATGGGACATGAAGGGATGAAATACTCTCTTGTCACAAGAGAACTTATTGCAGATTCAATTGAATGTCTTGCAAAAGCTCATGCATTTGATGCACTAGTTTTAATTCCTAACTGTGACAAGATTGTTCCAGGTATGATTATGGCATCATTAAGAGTTAATATTCCATCAGTTGTTGTAAGCGGCGGTCCAATGCTTGCAGGAAAGCATAACGGAAATGCTATTTCACTTTCAACAATGTTTGAAGCAGTTGGATCTTATGAAAATGGATTAATTGATGAAAAAGAATTATGTGATATAGAAAAATGTGCATGTCCAACATGTGGATCATGTTCAGGAATGTTTACAGCAAACTCAATGAACTGTCTTTGTGAAGTTTTAGGTTTAGCTTTACCTGGCAATGGTACTATTCCAGCAGTTTATTCAGAAAGAATAAGACTTGCTAAGGAAGCTGGTATGGCTGTTATGGATATGCTAAAGAAAGATATAAAGCCAAGAGATATTGTTAATGAAAAGAGCATTATGAATGCACTTAGAGCAGATATGGCACTTGGATGTTCAACTAACAGTGTTCTTCATATTACTGCAATTGCAAATGAAGCAAAGGTTGATATGAATTTAGATATAATTAATGAATTATCATCTAAGACACCTGATTTATGTAAATTAGCACCAGCATCTAATATTCATATTGAAAGATTATATGAAGCAGGTGGAATTCAAGCTGTATTAAGCGAATTATCTAAAAAGGTAGACCTTAACTTAGAGTGTATTACAGTTACAGGAAAAACATTAGGAGAAAATATAAAGGGCGCATCTGTTAAGGATTATGATGTAATAAGACCAATAGATAATCCATATAGTGAAACAGGTGGAATTGCAATACTTAGAGGTAACTTAGCACCAGATGGAGCTGTTGTTAAGAGAGCAGCTGTATTACCTCAAATGCTCGTACACGAAGGTCCTGCAAAGGTCTTTGATTCTGAAGAAGAAGCTAATGCAGCAATTTTCAATAAGGAAATACAAGCTGGAGATGTTATTGTAATAAGATATGAAGGTCCTAAGGGCGGCCCAGGTATGAGAGAAATGCTTCAGGCAACAGCAGCAATTGCTGGTATGAAATTAGATGACTCAGTAGCATTGATTACTGATGGAAGATTCAGTGGAGCTACAAGAGGAGCATCTATAGGACATGTTTCTCCAGAAGCAGCAGCAGGTGGAACTATTGGATTATTAAAAGATGGAGATATAATTTCAATTGATATAAACAATAATAAGCTTGAAGTTAAATTAAGCGATGAAGAATTAGCTGAAAGAAGAAAGAACTTTAAACCACTTGAACCAAAGGTTAAAGAAGGTTACTTAGCTAGATATGCTAAACTTGTAAGTTCTGCAGCTGAAGGAGCAATTCTTAAATAGTTAACAATTAAGAGTTAACAAATAACAGTTAATGAGAAAATTTCTACGAAGTTTTTTGAATTGTATTTTTACATATTTTTAAAATTTCGTAGAAAGTATTTTTATATGAAAGATTAATTTAAGTGATGAATGTGGAATCATTTTATGAGCAAAGGAGTGAATAAAATGTTATTGACGGGGGCTGAAATTTTAATAAAGTCTTTAATTGATGAAAATGTTGAGACTATATTTGGATATCCGGGTGGTGCTGTGCTTAATATTTATGATGAAATTTATAAATATAAAGATCAGCTTCATCATGTTTTAACTTGTCATGAACAGGGGGCAGCTCATGCAGCGGATGGTTATGCAAGGGCAACAGGAAAAGTAGGTGTATGTATTGCTACATCTGGTCCAGGTGCTACTAATCTTGTAACAGGTATTGCAACAGCATATATGGATTCTGTTCCAATGGTAGCTATAACAGGAAATGTAACAACACCACTTCTTGGAAAGGATAGTTTTCAGGAGGTTGATATAAAAGGAATTACTATGCCGATAACAAAGCATAATTACATTGTAAGTGATGTTAATGAACTTCAAGATGTGATAAAGGAAGCCTTTTATATAGCGCAGTCAGGAAGACCAGGTCCTGTACTTATAGATATTCCAAAGGATGTAACTGCTAATAAAGCAGAATATGAAAAACTTATTCCAAAAGAAATAGTCAGAAGCACTGATAAGATTAAGGACTCTGATATTGAAGAAGCTGTAAAGTTAATTAATGAATGTGAAAGACCTTTTATATATGCAGGTGGCGGAGTAGGTATATCTGGAGCAACTGAAGAACTTGTTGAGTTTGCTGAAAAGATAAATTCACCAGTTTCAACATCATTAATGGCCAATTCGGAATTCCCTAATGACCATGAATTATACACTGGAATGATAGGCATGCATGGAACAAAGGCGTCTAATATAGGAGCAACTAAATGTGATTTATTAATAACTCTAGGAGCAAGATTCAGTGATAGAGTTATAAGCAATCAGGATCATGTTAAGAATGCAAAAATAATTCATATTGATGTAGATCCAGCTGAAGTCAATAAGAATATAAAAGTAGATGCATCTGTTATTGGAGATTTAAAAGTAGTATTAGAAAAGCTTATACCATTAGTAGATAATAAGAAAAATCAGAAATGGCTTGATAAGATAGAAGGATTGAAAGTCAAAGAACAAGTTATTGATTATAACTGTACCAGCCCTGAATTATTATTTAAGACACTAAATGAATTAAATAAGGACGGAAACTTTGTTATTTCAACAGAAGTTGGACAGCATCAAATGTGGGCTGCACAGAATTTTAAGTTTAAAAATCATAGAACTTTTATAACTTCAGGTGGACTTGGAACAATGGGATATGGACTTGGAGCAGCAATTGGGGCACAGGTAGGAAGGCATGATAGACAAGTAATCAATATTGCTGGTGACGGAAGCTTTGGAATGAACTGTAATGAGTTTGTTACTGCTGTTAAAAATAAGCTTCCATTAATAGAAATAGTTATGAATAACAACTGTCTTGGTATGGTTAGGCAATGGCAGACTCTATTTTATGGAGAAAGATATTCAGAAACAACACTTGATAGACCAACAGATTATGTAAAACTTGCAGAAGCATTTGGCGGCAAAGCTTACAGAGTAACTAAATCCGATGAAGTAGAAAAAGTATTAAAAGAAGCTTTAGCATATAGTGATGGTCCTGTATTAATAGATTATGTAATAGATACAGATAAAAAAGTATTCCCAATGGTAGCACCAGGTGCACCAATTGATCAGATAATGACAGAATAAAGTTTAGAATTTTTATATTAAGTTCGTGGGTGAGTATAAATTATTCACCCACTTTTTTAGAACAATTACTGCATATGGATTGTAGATAAAATGCAGATTAGATAATTATTAAAATATAAATTTACTTTAAGCATTTTATTTTTTATATCAAGATCCTGAACGATACGTTTGATTAGTTTTTAACACTTGTAATATAATCTTAGATATAAGATTTAAAAGATATTAGGATAAAGTTAGGAAGAGATTAATAGATGAATTATGTATATATTGTAGAGTGTTCAGATGGTACATTTTATACAGGGTGGACTAATAACTTAGATAGACGTGTAAACCAGCACTCAAATGGGACAGGAGCTAAATATACAAGGGGAAGAGGACCAGTAAAATTAGTATACTATGAAGAATTCAATGAAAAACGTGATGCAATGAAGAGAGAGTATGAAATCAAAAGATACTCAAGAACTGCAAAGATAGATTTGATAAAAAATACGCAAACTATGGATAAAAAATCAATGGCTAAGTAAAAATATGTGAAAGCGGTTGTAAAGCAAAGCAAATCATATAATTTAAAGAGTAAACAAACTTTTTAGCTAAAATTTGGGAGTTTATACTCTTGTAAAAGTTTACTTATGTTGCTATACTTTAAATATGGAAAAAAAAGTATAACAAATAAATCAAATGAATTTATGGTACCTAATATATTAAAGCCTAAATATTACCTTATTTTTCTTATAATTTTTTGCAAGCGATTGCGCTGAATTCATAAATTTAGTTAATATTATATTTAAAATAATTTTAAATAATTATAATATTTTAATACTCGTCATGAGGAAAGGGGTATATATTATGAAAAGAAAAAAAATATTAGCAACAGTTCTAGCATCTGCATTAGCATGTGGAACATTAACAGGCTGTGGAGGAAGCACTCAAACTTCGGGTTCTGCAACAGGAACTTCAGACAGCAGTGGGAAAACAATAAAGGTCTATCAATTAAAGGTTGAGATCAATGATGCACTACAAAATTTAGCTAAGAAATATGAAGAAGAAAAAGGCGTAAAAGTTGAAGTAACATCAGTTGGTGGTGGTGCTGATTACGGTGCTTCATTAAAAGCAGAATTTGCAAAAGGAACTGAACCAGATATATTCATGATTCAAGGTAGAGGAGATTATAAGGTTTGGGAACATAAAATCGATGATTTAAGTGATCAGCCTTGGGTAAGCAATGCAGTAAAAGGAACATTAGATACTGTAACTATTGACGGTAAGGTTTATGGTATGCCAGCTGCTACTGAAGGTTATGGGTTAATGTACAATAAAGACATTTTAGACAAAGCTGGAATCGATCCCGAAAAATTAACAACATTCGATGCTTTAAAATCAGCTTTTGAAACTTTAGACAGCAAGAAAGCTGATTTAGGATTAGATAATGTTGTATCCTATACAACAAAGGAAACTTGGGTAACAGGCAACCATACATTTAATATTCCATTTGCAGCTCAAGAAGATCCAGATCAATTTGCTAAAGATTACATTGCTGGAAAGGCAGATTTAGTTAATAATCAACAATTTAATGATTGGATGAACTTAGTAGCATTAATGTGTAAATATGGTGGAGGCAAAACTCTAGAAACTATAGATTATAGTAACCAAGTTGGTAACTTTGCATTAGGTAAAACTGCATTTATTCAACAAGGTAACTGGGTTGCTTCAGATTTAGAGTCATTAGGTGCAGACTTTAACATGGGATTTGCGCCAATGTGCATAAACAATGATGAAAAAGTAAGCGGTTCTATTCCAGTTGGTGTTCCAATGTACTGGGTAGTTAATAAAGATTCAGCAGTTAACAAAGAAGCAAAAGAATTCTTAGACTGGATGGTTGAAAGCGAAAGTGGTCAAGAAGCTTTAGTAAATGATATGAATATGATTCCTGCATTCACTAACTTTAAAGTTGAAAGTAAAAATTCTTTAAATCAATCAATTACTGAGTACAACAATGCTGGAAAGACATTAAAATGGGCATTCACTAACTTCCCTGATGGATTCACAATGGATAAGATAGGACCTGTATTCTCTAAATTCTTAGATACAGATATGGGTGATGCTGCTAAGAAGGAAATGCTACAAAATCTTCAAGATGCATCTCCAAAGGAAGCTCAATAATCTAATAAAATATTAATTCAAAGCAAACTAATTACAGATATTCATAAAATGAAATGTTTTATGGATATCTGTATCAATTAGGGAGGAGGATTATCAGTATGACTAAGAAAAGCAGAGACAGTAGAGACTTCTGGATATTTGCAGGGCCTTGTTTATTTGCATTTATTATGGTTGTAGTAATTCCATTTTTCATAGGTATTTATTATACATTCACAAACTGGAATGGAGCTAATCCTAATTATGATTTCGTAGGGTTAAAAAACTACCTATATATATTCACTGATGCACAATTTATTTATTCATTTAAAATAACTCTTATCTATACATTTGGAAGTGTAGTTACAATCAATGTTATTGGATTTACACTTGCATATATAGTGACAAGAAATTTAAAAACAAAGAATTTTTTAAGAACAGGATTTTTCATGCCAAACTTAATTGGTGGATTAATTCTAGGATTTATATGGCAGTTCATGTTTAACTCTGTATTTACAGGTATAGGACAAAAAATTGGAAGCAGCGTACTTTCAACTTCAATGCTGCAGGAACCAAGTACAGCAGTTATAGCAATGCTTATAGTATCAACATGGCAGTATGCAGGATATATAATGGTTATTTATGTATCTGCATTAGAAAATGTACCAAGTGATTTAATAGAAGCAGCTCATATTGATGGAGCTAATGGAGTTGAGACATTTAGACATATAACAATTCCTATGGTTAGACAAGGTATTACAATATGTTTATTCTTAACATTAGCAAATTCATTTAAGATGTTTGATTTAAACTTCTCATTGAGCCCAGCAAAATCAACAGAAATGATGGCTTTAAATATTTATAAAGAAGCATTCGTAGTTAATAACATGGGTATTGGACAGGCAAAGGCTATTTTATTCTTTATTTTAGTAACTGCAATTTCATTAACACAAGTATACTTCAATAAGAAGAAGGAGGTAGAAGCATAATGGCAGAAGTTAAAGTTTCAGAACCAGAAAAGATTAATATTAGACCAACAAAAAAATTAAGAACTTTGGACAGCTATACTACCAAATCCAAGATATTAGAAGGATTTACATGGCTTTTACTTATACTTTACATGACACCATTTTACTTGATGTTTATAAATTCTTTCAAAACAAGAAGAGAGATATTTGCAGATACAACAGGATTACCAGCTACATGGAATTTTAAAAACTATGCAGATGCTATGGATAGAATGGGAATAACATCAGCATTTACCAATTCAATAATAATTACAGTTGGATCTGTAATAGTGATTTTACTTTTCTCATCAATGGCAGCATGGGTTTTAGTTCGTGATAAGTCTCTAAAGAGTCAAATTGTTTTTTATATTTTCACAGCAGGTATGATCGTACCATTCCAAGCTGTTATGATACCACTTGTTCAATGGATGGGTAAGATGCACGTTGGTTCATTCAATATGTTAGGAACACATTATGGATTGATTTTCATGTATCTAGGATTTGGAGCTAGTATGAGTATCTTCCTATATCATGGATTTATAAAAGGTATACCAGAAGAAATTGAAGAAGCTGCAATTATTGATGGATGCAGTAAATGGCAGGTATATACAAAAATAGTATTACCATTATTAAAACCAACAACAGTAACTGTTGCAGTATTAAATAGTATATGGATTTGGAACGATTTCTTATTACCTTTCTTAACTGTTAATGGAAAGTTAAATACTATTCCACTTGCTATGAATAATTTCTTCGGTGCATTCTCAAAACAATGGGAACTTGCAATGGCAGCATTAATTATGGCAATAATTCCAATTGTTATTTTCTACTTCTTTGTCCAAAAGCATATAATTGCAGGTATTGTACAAGGATCTATAAAATAATTAATTACTAAATATGAAGTGATTAACAAAAGATAAATACGTATAGTTTTATGTTAAGTACCCCTATAAATAAAATAAATGTATTTAATAATATGATATTTGATATGACTACTTGCTATATTAAATTTTAGAGGGTAGTTATATCAATTTATGCAAGCGATTGCTTAATCGATGTAATAAAAAAGCGAGGAAGGAGATCATTTATGGATAGAAATAGCGGCATAATTATGCACATTGCATCATTGCCTGGGAAATATGGAATAGGAACATTTGGTAAGGAGGCATATAAATTTGCAGATTTTTTAAAGAAAAGTGGTCAGAAATATTGGCAGATACTGCCTTTAGGTCCAACTAGCTTTGGAGATTCACCTTATCAATCATTTTCAGCATTTGCTGGTAATCCATATTTTATCGATTTTGATATTTTAAAAGAAAAAGGTTTTTTAAAAGCAGAGGAATATGAAAAAATTAATTTTGGTGAAAATGATGAGGAAATAGACTATGCATTAATTTTCAATGAAAAAATGAAGGTTTTGAGAAAGGCTTTTGATAACTTTAACTATAATAAGAATATAGAAGTAAGCAACAAATTTGAATTATTTAAGAAAGAAAATTCATTCTGGCTTGAAGATTATTCATTATATATGTCAGTTAAACAGAAATTTGAACTAAGAAGCTGGCAGGAGTGGGATGATGATATAAGATTAAGAAAACCAGAAGCAGTTAAGAGATATAAAGATGAATTAAGTTATGAAATTGAATTCTGGAACTTTATACAATATGAATTCTTTACAGAATGGAACGAGTTAAAAAATTATGTTAATAAATTAGGTGTAGAGATAATAGGAGATATGCCTATATATGTATCTGAAGATAGTGCAGATGTATGGAGCAATCCAGAAGCATTTTTAATTGATAAAGATACATTAAAACCTTTAAAGGTAGCAGGATGTCCACCAGATATATTTTCTGCTACAGGTCAGCTTTGGGGAAATCCTATTTATGATTGGGAATACATGGATAGAACTGGCTATAAGTGGTGGATAAGCAGAGTAAGAGAAAGCTTGAAAATTTATGACTGGTTAAGAATTGACCACTTTAAGGGCTTTGAATCATACTATTCCATACCATACGGCGAACCAACAGCTAAAAATGGTAAATGGGTAAAAGGTCCTGGAATGAAAATATTCAATGCCATAAATAATGAACTTGGAGATGTTAATATAATTGCTGAAGATCTTGGAACATTGACAGAAGAAACAATAAAGCTTAGGGATGATAATAATTTCCCTGGAATGAAGATATTAACTTTTGCATTTGATTCAGATAGTGATAATCCTTTCTTACCTCATAATTATGACAAGAATTTCATAGCATATACTGGAACTCATGATAATGATACTGTAAGGGGATGGATGGAAAAGACGGCCCCTAAGGATCAAGTTGAAAAGGCAATAAAATATCTAAATTTAAACGAAGAAGAAGGGTATAACTGGGGATTTATACGCGGAATATGGAGCAGTGTTGCAAATGTTTCAATAGCACAGATGCAGGATTTCTTAAATTTAGGTAATGAAGCAAGAATCAACATGCCATCAACACTTGGCTGTAATTGGAAGTGGAGAGCTAAGGAAGGCGTATTAACTGATGAACTTGCAAAGCGTATCTTTGATATGACTGAATTATATGGAAGATGTGCGGAAAAAGAAGAGCAGAAGATATTAGAAAAAGATGAAGAAGAAGAGAATATAGAAGCAGTATAGATTTTTGCTATCAAAAATAGTCTAAATATAGTTTTAATAATTGTATTTAGACTATTTTAATGTGAATATTAAAAACACTAGATATACTTGAGATTTATTGTTGAAACATATATTATAAAAATAGATGATTAATACCTTAAAGATAAGTTTTCTTGTAGATAAAAAGATAAATAATTCCTAAAAAGAAGAATAGGTATAAAATTATTATAATATATTATTTTATTAGGAGGAAAAAATGAAGGTTACAATTAAAGAAGTTGCTAAGGAAGCTAATGTTTCAACATCTACTGTTTCCAGAGTCATATCTGACAGTCCTCAAATTAGTGAAAAAACAAAAGAAAAAGTAAGAGAAGTAATTAAGAATTTAAACTATAAACCAAATGCAATTGCAAGAAGTCTTGCGAATAAGAAAACAAGAATAATAGGAGTTGTTCTTCCAAGCGAAGCTCAGGATTTATTCTTTAATCCATTTTTTCTCAAAGCTATGCAGGGGATGAGCAGTTATGCAAAGAAGAAAAAATATTATATTACTTATGCTTTCAGTGATGATGAAAAAGAAGAAGTAAGTTATATAAAAGACTTTATAACAAGCAATCTTATTGCAGGTGTTTGTCTTTTAAGACTTAGAACGGATGATAAGAGCATTGAGTATTTAAAGAAAACAAGCTTTCCTTTTGTAGTAATAGGGCGCCCTGAAGAGCCAGAAAGCATGTTATGGGTAGATAATGATAACTTTAAGGCAACTTATAATCTTATGAATACGTTAATTAAAAAAGGACATAAGGAAATTGCTTTTTTAGGAGCTAAGGAAGAATTAACTGTAACCAAAGATAGATTAAAAGGGTATAAGGTTGCATGTGAAATGAACGGATTAACATGTGCAGCTAAGAATATAGTTATGAAAGATGAGTTTAATGAAGAAGAAGGATTTACTGGAGCTTTAGAGCTATTTAAGAAATGCAATCCTACTGCTGTTTTAGTTCAGGATGATCTTTTAGCATTTGGATTATTGAAGGCGCTAAAAAGTGAGGGTATTGAAAATGTTTCTGTTGTTGCATTTAATAATACACCTTTAGCAGAATTTCAGAATCCGCCATTGGCATCTGTAGATATTAATGCATCAGAGCTTGGATATTATGCTGCAAAGGTATTAATAGAGTATTTGGAAAATAATAATGTAGAGGATAATCACTATATCGTAGATTCTGAATTGATAGAAAGAGCATCATTAAGATAGTAAATACTACTATCTTAATTTTTAAAAAGTAGTGCAAGCGATTGCAAAAGAAACTGATTATTAGAGAGCATTTTGAAGAAAATATGTGGAAAATAATGCATAAATAAATAAATT
>JAEWQX010000032.1 GCA_023399035.1 Bacillota bacterium
TTGGAGGCTATGTAGAAAAGGAAAAAGAAGAAGATAATTCTGCTCAGTTTGATGTTAGTGATAATAGAACATTAGATGAAGTCGTTAATTGGTTAATGGATCTTGGATATATTCCAAGCTTCTGTACAGCCTGCTATAGAGAAGGAAGGACAGGAGATAGATTTATGAGCCTGGTTAAAGCAGGACAAATATCAAACTGCTGTCATCCAAATGCTCTTATGACTTTAAGAGAATATCTTGATGATTATGCAAGTGATGATACAAAACAAAAAGGTATGAAGCTTATAGAAAAAGAGCTTCTTAATATTACTAATGAAAAAGTAAGAAAAATTGCAGAAGAGCATATACATGATATTGACAGCGGTAAGCGTGATTTTAGATTTTAATATTTGCATTAATATTTAAATCAGCATAAGCTAAATCAAATAAACACAACATATGTAGTAAACACAACATATGTAGATTAATTACTTTTTTAAAATGTATAAAAATGGGGTATCTCACAACAGATTAATGGGATACCCTCATTTTATGAATAAATAATAATTTTACCTAGACTAAGAAAAAACTATGTTGTTAATGCTATATATCTACAATCTTTCTAAAATGTATTTTCTTAATTTTATATAGAACGTACTGTTTCTCTTTCAACTAAAGAATTATTTAAAATAATTCTTTTACTAAACTTATTATTGCAGTCTATTTTTTCTACAAGTAATTGTGCAGCATTGGCACCTAAGAAAAACATATTTTGATCCATTGTTGTTAACTTTGGTTCAACAAATTTACTTAAAGGGATATTATCATATCCAATTATGGAAAGTTCATCAGGAACCTTAATTCCAAGCTTCTTACAGGCATTTAGTACACCTACTGCCATGAGGTCATTGCAGGTAAATACAGCTGTAAATGAATAATCCTTTAATATATCAAGGAATATGTTCATAGTGTTATCTACAGTATCGCTTGTATTACCATTTCCAATGTTGATAATTTTTGCAGGATCAAATGTGCCAGTTTCCTTCATCAATTCCTTATAGACTTTTTCTTTTATATCATACGAATAGCTGTCTTTTCCTCTGACAAATAGGACATCTCTATGATTGTTACCTAAAAGGTATCTGAGAGCTGTATTTGCTCCAGAAGCTTCGTTATTTGAAACATATGAAATATTTGAATCTATGTATTCTGAATTAATAAATACAAGGGGAATCTTATGAGAAATGTTATCATAGAATTTATCCTTGATGTTTTCAGTATCAGGTCCTGCAACTATTATTCCTGAAACATTCCTCGATATCAAGTTGCTCACACATTTCTGTTCTTCCTTTTCATCCCCATTAGTGCATGCAAGGATTATTGAAAGTGAATTAGATTTTAATTCATTTTCAATTCCATTAACAAGCTCAGTAAAGAACATATTTGTTATACTTGGAACGACTACGCCGATAATAGTAGATTTTTGTTTTGTAAGCTCACGTGCCTGCATATTTGGAATATAGTTTAATTCTTTTATTACTCTCAATACTGTTTCACGTGTTTCAGCCTTAACAGGATAATTTCCGTTCATTACTCTCGAAACTGTAGCGACTGAAACATTGGCTTTTTTAGCTACATCCTGGATTGTTATTTTCATAAGATTATACCGCCCTTAATTACATTATTTTTATATTAAACAAAGAACTTATTTAGTTGAGAGATTAAAAGTTAAAATTTAAAAGATGAAATCCATAATGAGATTTCTAAAACTATTAAATATCCACTTTTAACTCTTAACTGATTAAAGGGTTGCTATAAACTTATCAAAAGCAGATATTCCATTTTCGTTTCTCTTGAATACACCAGCGTGGTTTAGAACTTCTGAGAATTTTATACCCACTTCTTTTTGTAATATTTCATAAGCATTATCTTCAGTAATTACATCATATTTATATAAAAGGTATTTGTACCATTCACTGTGTTTTGCTATTTTTTCATTATCAGAAATATCAGGAACTCTACTGATTAAAGCATCCTTTAAAAGTTTAAGTTCTTCTTTTAATCTTGCTGGAAGAACAGCAAGACCCATAACTTCAATTAGACCTATATTTTCTTTCTTTATGTGATGAACTTCATTATGGGGATGGAATATTCCAAGAGGATATTCATCGCTTGTTCTATTATTTCTAAGAACTAAATCAAGTTCATATCTGCCATTTCTCTTCCTTGCTATAGGAGTTATTGTATTATGTGGTTCATCATTTGTTCTGCATAGTATTTCTACAGATTCATCAGAATATTCTCTCCATAGGTTTAAGATATGCTCAGCTAAACTAACCAATCTTTCTTTATTTTCTCCATTTATTCTTATAACAGACATTGGCCATTTAACTCTGCCTACATTGATATCTTCATATCCATTTACAGAATATGTTTTTTCAACAGGAGCCTTTTCCATTGCAAATGTATATCTTCCACCCTGATAGTGGTCATGTGAAAGTATTGAACCACCAACAATAGGTAAATCAGCATTTGAGCCTGCAAAATAATGAGGAAGTACATCTACAAAGTTAAGCAGATTTGCAAAGGCTTTTCTATTTATCTTCATAGGTACATGTTCACTATTAAAGATTATACAATGTTCATTGTAATATGTGTATGGTGAATACTGCATAAAGTATTTTTCAGAACCTAAATTCATAGGGATTATTCTGTGAGTCTGTCTTGCAGGATGATTCATATGTCCATAGAATCCCTCATTTTCCTTACATAATAGGCATTTTGGATAAGATGTTGATTTAAAGCTTTTAGCTTTAGCAATTTCTTTTGGGTCCTTTTCAGGTTTTGATAGATTAACAGTAATGTCTAAATCACCATATTCAGTAGCTGCTTTCCATACTATGTTTTTATCAATTCTATCTTTTCTTATATAATTGGAAGCTATGCTTAATTTATAGTAGTAATCTGTAGCTTCTTCAGGTGATTCATCATATAATTTCTTAAATTCTGCAATTACTTCTGAAGGTCTTGGCATTAAGCAGTTCATTATATTTGTATCTAATAAATCTCTTTCAGTAACAGTATCTTCAATCATATTTTTAGAAACAGCATAATCTAGGATGTTTTCTAAGATAGGTGTTGGAGTAGCTAAAGTTTCATTTATTTCTTCAGGTTCAAATTCATCTACTTTTAGTAGTCCAAGAAGCATATTTGATGCATATATTTTATCTTCTTCGTGAATAAGGCCTTGCTGTAATCCAAAATTTATTAATCTGTTTATTTCATAATTAATTATAATCGTCCTCCATTGTCAATTGAATTAATTAGTCTTCAAATCCATTTGGATGAGCAGTGTGGAATGCCCAGGCATCTTTTATGATTTGTTTAACATCTGTATATTTAGGAGTCCATCCTAATACAGTTCTGGCTTTATCACTTGAAGCAATTAATTGAGCAGGGTCACCAGCTCTTCTTTCACCAATTACAACTTTGATGTCCTGGCCAGTTGCTTCTTCAGCTGCCTGAATCATTTCTTTTACGCTGAATCCTATACCATTTCCTAGATTAAATACATTGCTTCCTTTTCCAGCTTCAAGATAGTCAACAGCTTTAATGTGAGCATCTGCAAGGTCAAGTACATGAATGTAGTCACGCAAACATGTTCCATCTGGAGTAGGGTAGTCGCTTCCGAATACTGTTATAGCTTCACGTTTACCTAATGGAACTTGAAGTATAAGTGGGATTAAGTGAGTTTCAGGATTATGATCTTCGCCAATAGTTCCATCACCTAAAGAACCAGCTGCATTGAAGTATCTAAGAGCTACATAGTTGATTCCATAAGCTTTATTACACCATTTCATCATTTTTTCCATAGTAAGTTTTGTTTCACCATAAGTGTTTGTTGGATTTGTTTCATCATCTTCTAATATAGGAATTTTCTTAGGTTCCCCATAAACAGCAGCAGTAGAAGAGAATACGATATTTTTAATGTGGTGCTTTACCATGCTTTCAAGTAAAACTTGCATTCCGTATACGTTGTTGTTGAAGTAAAGAAGAGGTTTAACCATACTTTCTCCAACTAATGAGTTTGCAGCAAAATGAACGATTGATTCGATTTTGTTTTCAGTAAAGATTTTATCTAAAACAGCAGCATCTCTGATGTCGCCTTTATAGAATTTTGCTTTAGGATGAACAGCACCCATATGACCGCTTTGTAAATTATCTACAATAACAACGTCTTTTCCTTGTTCTATAAGTTTATAAACTGTGTGAGAACCGATATATCCTGCACCACCACAAACTAAAATTGACATAATAAACACTCCCTTTTATTTAACTTTTAAATATTAATTATGATTGTAATTTTATATTTAGGATGTAGAATCACTGTATTGAATTCTACATCATATAATGGTTAGTTTTATGATAATTTTCTTGTACCATCTGATATGCTTACGATATAGAAGCTTGGCTCATAACCGATTTTTTCAGCATATTTAGGTGTTATTGTAGAAACGAAGTTATCTATACAGTCTTCTTTAACGATGCTTACTGTACATCCGCCAAATCCTGCACCAGTCATACGAGAACCTACAACACCTTCACATTCCCAAGCTAAAGAAACAAGAGTATCTAATTCAATTCCTGTAACTTCATAATCATCTCTTAAAGAAACGTGAGAATCATTCATAAGTTGTCCAAATAAAGCTAAGTCATTATTTTCTAATGCCTTTACAGCCTTTAATGTTCTTTGGTTTTCATAAACTGCATGTTTAGCTCTCTTAATTCTTATAGGGTCAGCAATGCTTGATTTAACTTCTTCAAATTCTTCTTCAGTAAGTTCACCTAAAGAACTTATGTTTTTAACTGTTTGAATTTCCTTTAGTGCAGTTTCACATTCGCTTCTTCTTTCATTATATTTTGAATCAGCAAGTCCACGTTTTTTGTTTGTATTACCGATTACTATTTTGTATCCATCCATATTAAGTTTACTATATGAGTAGTTTAAAGTATTACAATCTAATAAAATTGCACAGTTTTCTTTACCCATTCCAATAGCGAACTGGTCCATTATACCACAATTTACTCCAATAAACTTATTTTCGGCTCCTTGACACATTTTTACTATATCAACCATATCTATATTAAATCCAAAGGATTCATTAAGTATGCATCCCATTAATACTTCAATTGAAGCAGATGATGAAAGACCAGAACCATTAGGAATGTTACCAAAGAATAATATGTCAAAACCATGATAAGCTTTGAAACCATGATCTTCAAATGCTTTTATAACTCCCTTTGGATAGTTAGCCCAGTCATGTTTCTTATCGTTTACAAGATTGCTTAATTCAAATTCGATAGTTCCTAAATCTTCGAAGTTTAATGAATTAACAAAAAACTTATTATCATCTCTCTTAGCAATTAATCCGTAAGTTCCAATTGTTAATGCACAAGGAAAAACATTTCCTCCATTATAATCTGTATGTTCTCCGATTAAATTAACTCTTCCAGGTGAAAAGAAAATATTGTCAGAGTCCCTGTTAAAAATTTTTTTGAATTGTTTCTTTAAATTATCTATAGTGTGTATATTTAAAATCCCCCTTTGGAATAATTATTTTTTCTTTATACTATTATAGTAACCGCTTACTATAAAAAAGTAAATACCATAATCTGAAAAAAATAAAATTATTTTGGTTAATGTACTTGTACATGGTGAAAATATAATGAATTAGTTAATATTCATCACTATATATAATTATTTATAAGAGGTGAAATAATAGGCTAAATATAAATATTATAGAAATCGGTTACCGAAATAAAATTAAACTCATTCCTCAACACTCCCTTATATATAAATTTCGAACATAAATTCTCTACAATAATTATATACAAATATATGTTCTCAAACAAGGGGGATATTTTTAATAGTATATATTTGACATAAAAATTAGGATGCTTATTAATTTTTTATTGTATTTAGAAATAAGAGATAAAAAATATATTTTACTTAAAAATACTTATGTTGAATTTTATAGTTTATAGGCGTATTTTTGTACGCCTATACAATCAAAACTATCGTTTCCATTGAATATTGTTTTGATTATTATTCATCATTCTATTATTTCTCATGGGATTTCTCATATTGTTAGGGTTCATGTTATTGGAATTCATGCCCATATTTCTATTACCCATAAGCATACTCATTAATGGATTCATATTGCCCATGTTCATGTTGTTATTCATCATAGGATTCATATTTCCATTTTGAGCTTGGGGATTCATGTTATTGTTGGGATTCATCTGCTGTCTATTATTATTCTGGCCTCCCATAAGCATACTTATTAGGGAGCTGAGATTATTTATATTCATGTTAGGCATATTGTTGCCGCCCATCATATTGCCCATCATTGAGTTCATGTTTCCTCCCATAGGATTCATACCTCCTCCAAGTCCGCCCATGAGCATATTCATCAATGGATTTCCACCCATACCGCCCATACCACCCATTGGGTTGTTCATCATGCCACCCATTCCAGGGAAAAGCGAGCCTAAGATCATATTTAACAATGGATTCATTTAATTCACCTTCTATATATTTCTATTTACTACAATCTATTTTAAGAAAGAGCAAATTGACACAATGATTTGAAAAAAGAATATAGAGAGTTGATATTAAAAAGTGAGGAGTACTATAATTAAATTAATATATGCTAGTGTTGTGGTTTCAGAGATGAATATTATGTAAATTATATTAAAGAAAAATAAATTTTTGATATAATTATAGAAACTTAGGTATATATTAAAAAATAAAAAGTTTATAATAATTAAGTAAATTATATTAGGGGTGGGAGTATGATTAAAAACATTATCTTTGATTTAGGAAATGTATTGTTGGATTTTAATCCTAGGGGATATTTAAAAGAAAAGATACAAGATGATGCTATTGATGATGTTTATGAAGCTGTATTTAAAAGCGAAGAATGGCCTATGCTTGATAGAGGAGTAATTACAGAAGAGGATGCAAAAAGGAATATACTAGTAAGAAACAAAAAGTATGAAACTGAAATAATAAAAGCTTTTGAAAACTGGTATGAACTTTTACAGCCTATAAAAATTACTGTTGAAATTTTGGAAATGCTAAAGAAGAAGGGATATAAAATATATTATTTATCAAACTTTCATTCTGCTGCCTTTGATTATGTAACAGACCATTATGAATTTTTTAAACTCTTTGATGGAGGAGTTGTATCCTATGCAGAAAAACTCCTTAAACCGGAAAGAGAAATATATATAAAATTAATAGAAAGATATAATCTTATTCCAGAAGAAAGTATTTTTATTGATGATACATTAGAAAATGTGAAGGGTGCAGAAATGTGCAGGATAAAGGGTATATATCTAAATAATGGAAATAAGTTGAAAGAAAAATTATTGGAACTAGATATTAATGTATAAATTTTATATGTATTTTTTTAATAAATTGTTTATTAAGACAACCTAAATATTATTATAAATTTATCAAATAATATAATTAAAAAATAATAAAAAATAATAACAATTATGTAATTGTATACAAGTTATTATATGATATAATAATTATGTAAATAAAAAGAAAGACTCAAAATAAGTTTATGTATTAGTTTAATTTTGAGGCTGAAATATAAAAATAGTTATTTAAAAAATTAAAGTAAGGGGAATCATAAAAATGAATTATATTGGTGTTGATTTAGGCGGAACAAATATTGTTGTAGGTTTAGTTGATGAGGATGGTAAAATAATAAAGTCAATCAGTAGACCAACAGTAAAGGAAAGAGGAGTTGAACCTATTTTCGATGACATTTTTGATATGTGTAATGAGCTTATAAATGAATTCAAGCTAGACAAGACAAACTTAAAAGGTATTGGTATAGGAATTCCAGGAACAATTGATGATAAAAATGGAGTTATTGTATACTCTAACAATATAAAGATTGATAACTTTAATGTAAGAGAATACGCAAAGGGAAAAATTGATTATGAAATAAAAATGGCTAATGATGCTGACAGTGCTGCACTAGGTGAAGTTGCTGCAGGTAGTGCTAAAGGATGTTCAGATGCTATTGTAGTAACTCTTGGAACTGGTGTCGGTGGAGGAATAATCATTGGCGGAAAGATATTCTCAGGTTTCTATCCAGGTGGAGCAGAAGTAGGACATCAAATAATTGAAGTTAACGGCAGACAATGCAGCTGTGGAAATAAAGGATGCTTTGAAGCATACTCTTCTGCAAGTGCTTTAATTCTTGCTGCTAAGAATAAAGCACAAGAAAATCAAGATTCACTTTTATACAAATTAGTTGAAGGTGATATGGAAAAGATGACTGCTAAAGTTCCATTTGATGCAGATCAGGCTGGAGATAAAGCAGGACATGAAGTGATTGAAGAATACTTAGATTACTTAGCAGTAGGTATTGCTAATCTTATTAACATATTCAAACCAGAAGCTATCCTTTTAGGAGGAGGAGTTTGTAAGCAGGGTGAAAACTTAACAGTTCCATTAAAGGAAAGAATAGCAAAACTTGCTTATGCTGGAGATTTAAGAACAGAAATTAAGATTGCAAGTCTTGGTAATAATGCAGGATTAATCGGAGCTGCAATGCTTAACAGATAATAATACTGTAGTAAATTTTATATTATAAATAATTACTCAACATTAAAGTATATTTAATATTATATGTGCTATGATTATTATGTTAAATAATTATAATACTATATAGTATGGTGTTAAATTTAGGTTTACACATATTTTAATGTTGAGTTTTTATGTTTATAAATACTTTTACAGTATAAAGGTGAAGTGATACAATCTATATTAGAGGAAAAAGAAAAGTTTATATTGTATATAATAAGGATTCAATACACATAAATTTTAATAATAATTCTTCATATAGTTTTTGAAATTTCATGTTGATTTCAACATTAATTGTCCATTGTCAAATGCTCACAATGAGTACCTTCAAGAGGTATCAATTGTCAATTGGAACATAATATCATTAATATAAGAAAAAAGACAAGGAGAATAATAATGAGTGATTTAAAAGACTTAAAAGAGTTAACTAAAGCAAAAGAAGCTCAGGAAAGACAGGAAATGCAGGATAAGATAATTGAAAGATTAAGCTCTATAAAAAGAGATGGAATAGATGAACTTATAAAGTATCTTTTAGAGAGAACAGATTACTTTATTGCACCAGCATCAACAAAATTCCATTCAAACTTTGATGGAGGGTTAGCATTCCATTCTAATAATGTTGTTGAACTTATGCTTCAGAAAAATAAACAGTATAATCTTGGATTGAGCAATGATACTATATATCTCACAGGATATCTACATGATTTATGCAAATGTAATCTTTATGAAAAAACAATGAGATTAAAAAAAGATGAAATGACAGGAAGGTGGATAGGGTATGCATCGTATGAAATAAACGAAACTGTTCCTTTAGGACATGGTGAAAAGAGTGTAATATTACTTCAGCAGTTTGTTAAATTAACATTAGAAGAGTGTCTTATGATAAGATGGCATATGGGTGCATATGTACCAAAGGATGAATATAGAGATTATAATAAAGCAATAGAAATGTATAAATCAGTTTTGGCATTCAGTAATTCTGATGCAGAAGCATCACATTTCTTAGAGGAAATTAGGGAACCTCAAACATATCCTATAGAAGAATATAATAAGTTTGTAAAAGAAAAAGCTATGAAAAAAAATAGATAATTTTTTAATAAAATTTTATAAAGATTAATTTAAAAATAAAAGCAGGTAGAATTATAGTTAAATGTAATTTTGTCTGCTTTTTTATGTAAAGAAAAAATATAAAAAGTAATACAAATTCATAATATAGTAAATACTAAGTCTATTACAAAGATTTAACATATAATAAACATTTTTTTACTATATCATAAATTTACTTTAACGATACAGATTTATACTAATACCTGTAAAGAAGAAAAGAAAGGATGTTTTTATAAATCTAAGGGGGTAAATAAAAAATGAACAAAACAGCCAAAAGAATCATGGGAGCAATGCTGGCATTAACTATAATAGGTGGTGCATCATACGGAATTTCAAATGTAATTAAGCCACAGGAAGCTGGAGCGGCTACAGCTTCAACTGTAAAATGGAACGGAAAAACACCTAAATATATCTTTATGTTTATAGGTGATGGTATGAGTTATCCACAGATTCAGGCAGCTCAATATTATAATGGTGTTGAAAAAAATGGTGTTATTAATGCAGAAGAAGGAAATTATCCAACACAAGAAAAATTATCCTTCATGAATTTTCCTATTTCAGGAACAGTAACAACATATGATTCTACATCTCTTTGTCCTGATTCGGCTTCAACTGCCACATCTCTTTCAACTGGCAAAAAAACACTAAGCAGTGTAATTAATATGGATGAAACAAAGACAAAATCTTATGAAACAATAACTGAAAAGTTAAAAAAGCAGTTAGGATATAAAATTGGAATAGTTACATCAGTAAATATTGACCATGCTACTCCAGGAGCTTATTATGCTCATGTACCAGCAAGAAGCAAATATTATGATAT
>JAEWQX010000074.1 GCA_023399035.1 Bacillota bacterium
CACAGCTTTCTTTATCATCACCATACTTGTCCACTTATTTATATTAACATATTACTTGTCCTAAATTAATATTTACCCGTAAATTTATGATTGTTTTAATGTTTGTCCACTTAAAATCTTTCTTTATATAAATATATGTCTAAATTTAAAATAATATTATATCTAACATATTTACAAAACCTATTTACATATTTTATTTACATATTATCCTTATTAATGATTAACAATAACACAATTTACATTATTAATAATATGACTTCATATTATTCTTTATAACTTTATAATGGATCTAACCTAAATCTCACATTCAAAACTCTTAAAATACTGAAGGTATGATAGACTCTTTCCTTGTATCTTTCTTAATATATATTTAATCAGCTTTCATTCAATATGCTTCATAGTTTTAAAATTACTAATAAGTGCTTAATACCTCTGAAAATCATATAATTCATGTTCAATTTATCAATAAATATATATTAGAATCCCATCATACTCAGTATCCAAGAATTTTTTTATACTTCACAATACCTCTTAATAATCATTCCTGCATATCAGTATGATTACTTAAGCAGTTCAATTAGTTCTCTGCTTGTTATTGCACTTAATACATTATTGTCATTCAAATCACTGGTCAACACATCATTTATCAAGCTCCTCTTGTCTTCCTGTAGGAGAAGTATCTTTTCTTCAATTGTACCCTCTGCTATGAGCTTTATCACCTCAACATCGTTTTTCTGTCCTATTCTGTGTGCACGATCAGTTGCCTGATCTTCAATTGAAGGGTTCCACCATGGATCAAAATGAATGACCATGTTTGCGCTTGTAAGATTTAATCCTGTTCCGCCAGCCTTCAGTGAAATAAGGAAAATTCTTTTTTCTTCAGAGTTGTTAAATTCTTCTACAAGCTTCATTCTGTTTACAGAAGAAATACTTCCATCAAGATAAGAATATTGTATGTTTTCCTTATCAAGTACTTCAGCAAAGTTTTTTAATGCACTTGTAAATTGTGAAAATAACAGAATCTTATTCTTATTTTCTTTTATAATATTCAGCACTTCATTGAATTTTCCACTTTCTCCTCTGTAATCACTTATTACAAGGGAAGGATCAATGCATAGAAGTCTGAGTTTTGTAAGATATGAAAATATGGTCATATTATTCATTTTATCGTCATTCATATTTTCCTTGATTTCTTTTATAAAAATATCATAGATATTCTTTTGTTCCTCAGGCATTTTGATTAATATTTTCTTCTCATGTTTTTCTGGCATTTCTTCTGCTGCTTCATCTTTTGTCCTTCGCAAGATATAAGGCTTTATCAATATTTTAAGCTCGCTGATATTGCTCTCATCCTTTACAAATTTATCATTAAATTCTCTATTGCTGTATAAATATCCCGGCATTATAAAATCAAATAACGACCATAATTCATTAAGATTATTTTCTATCGGTGTTCCAGTAAGAATAAATCTGTTATTTCCTTTAAGCCTTTTAACTATGCTTGTTATCTGTGCTTTATAATTCTTAATATTCTGTCCTTCGTCCAGTATTATGTTATTGAAATCTATATCTTCATAAATTTCGCAGTCATTTTTGAGCATTCCATAAGTAGTTAGAATCACATCATAATCCATATAATTTTCTAACATCTTTTTTCTTTCACTTTTTTCCCCATGAATAATGCATATATTTAAGTCTGGTGCAAACTTTTCAAATTCATCACTCCAGTTGTATAAAAGTGATGTTGGAACTACAATAAGAGATACTTTCCCTCTTTCAGAAGCAAGAAATGCTATGGTCTGCACTGTTTTTCCAAGTCCCATTTCGTCACCAAGTATGCCACCAAGTCCAAGGTCACTTAGATTTTTAAACCAGTTATATCCTTCAACCTGATAATCTCTTAATGTACATTTGAGAATTTCTGGAATCTCATACTTCTTATCATGCTTTTTTTCTATGGTTTCAACCATCTTTAGTAATTTATTTCTATTATGCTGTAAAACCTCACCATTTTCAGCTTTATTCTTAAGATAATATAATTTATCAACTGAAAGTTCAAATTTATCTCTTCCAGATGCAATATTTAGATTCAATGAATCTATTATCTTCATGACTTCTTTTATTTCAATGCTATGTAAATCCACATAAATATTATCATCAAGCTTTATAAAGCTTTTCTTTTCCCTATATGCTTTCACCACATCATTAAGTTCATAAGGTGAAATATTTTCAAGCTGCATGTAAAAATCATACATTCCTTTTGAGTTTTGTTTAATAGAAAACTCCTTAAATCTGCCATTATTCAATTTAAAATACTCTTCAACAGATGGATGGGTAAATACCTTTCCAATGCTTTTTATTTCATCCATGCCTTCTTTAAGGAATATATAGTATTCTTCATCATTCCCTAAAAATTCGAATATTTCATTTCTGAAATAAAACCTGTATTTATTTAAAATACTTTCAATATTCATAAGCTTCTTCGAACTGCTTATATTATCATTGTTTATTTTAAGTGCTTCAGAATAGCTCATATCTGCTATACTGCTTTTCAGTCTCACATCACATACTGAAATACCCCTTTTTCTCGAAAAGTTAAAATCAATTTTTATATCTTTATTCATCTTTTCAATTATTGCTTCATCATAAAATATATTTTTTGATATTGATGTAAGAACCTTGTTGACTGTATTAAATTCACTGCCATTTATATCTCCTTTAAAAATAATCTTCTTATTTTCCTTTAAAGGCTTATATAAGATTTTATATAGTTCTATCTGCTTAAAATCTGGTATATATAGATTCCTATCATATAAAAATACATCCATATTGTCATTTAAAGGTATTGGGAATACTTTCTTTGTAGTCAATACGTAATCCCCGCTTATTTTTTTCATTGTAAATGATAATGGCAGATCAGTGTTTAAAACATCACTAATATAGTTAACATAGTTATATATTAACTTAATTTTCTTATCATTGAAGTTTTTAAGGAATTTCCTCAATATATCACATGGTATCCTTATTGAATTTTTACTTTCATTATTATTTTGGATCATAATAAATTGATAAATATATTCTATGACTTTCTCATCATTCACATCAAAATAATACTTGCTGCTATCATATACAAGTCCCTTGCCTATGCAGTACTCCCTTTTCTTTTTTATTGCAGAGATACATTCCTTCATATTTAATACTGGATACATCTGTTTATTTCCTATATAAATATTAACATCAAAATCTTTAATATTTTCTTCCTTTACTTCCTTAAGTGAAATATTTATATTAAGCTTTTCCTTTTTCTCCAACACCTTTTCCTTTTCTTCACTATGTAATAAATATGTATTTTCTAATTCCCTTATTATTTTCTTGTCATATCTCTGAATTTCATTTTTCTTAGATGCCAATCTCTTTTTCACATCTTCGACAAACTTCAATCCTGATGCTACTATATGTTCACACATATATATTCTGTTTTTCAAATCACCTTCCTCAAATATGCTGCAGCTGCATTTTGTAAAAGATAACTTTTTATTTATTACATCTATTCTCAAATGAGGATTATAATTTTTATTATTCTTTTCACTCTTAAAACGTCCGTAAATATTGTAAAAATTGTCTACTTTATGGACATCTATATTAAAAGACTTATCCTCCAATAATTTTCTTCCTCTTATGATATTTAGTTTTGATGAATTTTTTATAATTATATTTTCTAATTCAGATATCTTCATTTAATCACCACCAAATGTTGATTTTCAGCTTTTAATATTCTCAACTATTATATCACTTTCATTCAATATGATAAATTTATTTATATGTTCGTTATAAATAGATTAAAAAAATCATCAAATAAAGTTTCCAATATTATTCTAAAACTGCTTATTATACCTCTACATATATTACAAATTTCCTCTCTGTTTTGTTGCAAAATAAAAAGATATTTTAAAATCTTTATCTTAAAATATCTTTTTAAATTAAATTACAATAACTTAACACATTCCGCCATTATTTCCGCCGCCACATGCATTCATATTATTTCTTGCTGCAGGACGTACCCCTTGATTTGCATATTTAGTTGCATATTCGAGAATCCTTGCCTGAAGTGTATTCATGCTGCTCATATATTCAGTATTTCCAGGATCTAACTCTAAAGCCTTACGTATGTAGTTTAATCCGGTTTCAAACCATCCTTTCTGAACACATACAAAACCTTCAAGGTAGTTCCATTCAGCACTATTTCTGTCATTAACCATATTTAGTTTTGATTCTGCAAGTGGAAAATTTTTATTTTCTATCAATTTTCTTATTTCAGTATATATATTTTTAGCATTTATAAGTAAATCATATGCTCTATTAAGTTCTTCTAATTTCTGCTGAGTTGTATCATCCTGATTTAAAGTATATTCCTCTACAAGAGCTTTATATCTTTCTTTTATTTCATCTTCTGAAGCAGTATCATCAAGTCCTAGAACATAATAAGGATTCAATATAAATTCACACCCCTTAAATTGTTTTCTATAATCCCTATTATTAAATATATTTTCAAAATAAATTATTATTACATTGCCGTCATAATATCTATTATAACATATCCCCCACATTAACCTTATATAACTTTAATCAACTTTAAAAATTTTAAGCAAGAACGAAGTGTTTTAAAATAACAGCTCTTATGGTTTCGTATTTGGTGTATTTAGGAAGTACCTTTTTAAGGTCAGATATCTTCTCATAACCATTCTTATTTATGGCCTCAATAATTTCCTTTTCTTCATCTTCACTCAAGAACTGATCAAGATTTATATTGAAGATATTTTCTCCAAGCTCCTTGATATAATCAGTAACATATCCAAGTATGGTTGAAACAGATATCTCTAATTTTTCTGAAACTTTGTTTATATCTATATTTTCCTTAAGCATATCTATTGCTATTTCATCATTTTCTCTAGTTTCACCATCAATTATTACTTTCCTCTTATTTTTAGGTATCCATGTATGAGAAATATTATTTTCAATAACATAATTATTGACTATTTCTATTATTTCTTCTCCATAAGCTTCTATCTTTTTAGGCCCAATTCCGCTTATATCCTTTAATTCTTCTATACTCTGTGGATATCTTCCACTTATTTCTTTTAAGGAATTCATGTGCATTATTGACTGAGGATACTTGTTATTTTCTTTCTTGGCCCACTTCTTCCTTGCTTCGTATAAAAGTTCATAAAGCTTAGAATCACTGCTTATTTCCAGCTTTAAGTCATCATCTTCCTTTGGTGAATCTAAATCTGAATTTCCGCTTTCAGAAATCTTCACATTATGCTCCTCTGCATATTTTCTTATAGCATCTTCAAATCTTTCTCCATATTTGCTGTACTTAAGTTCACCAACACCAGTTATATTGAGCATTGCTTCCTTATGTACAGGATATTTTACCGACATTTCCTTTAAGGATATATCACCAAATATAACGTATGGAGGAACCTTATTTTCATCTGCAATTTCTTTTCTAAGCTCTCTAAGTATTTCAAATAATTCGTTATTTTCACGAATCTTCTTATGGGCAGCAAATTCCTTAAGCATTACCTTTTCTTCACCTACGATTACCTTTCTTGACATTGCATTTAAAGCAAGTATAGGATATGTTCCTTCCACTACTCTCATATACCCTTGAGATACAAGGGTATTTATAAAGGTCTTAAGCTCATCTCCTGAGTAATCCTTCATTATTCCATAAGTTGAAAGTTCATCAAATTTCAATTGAAGTACTTTCTTATTTTTTGAGCCTCTTAATACATCCACAACCATTCCTGCTCCAAATTTCTGATTCATCCTGTAGATACATGACAATACCTTCTGGGCATCTACTGTCTTATCAACTACCTCACCTTCACTCATGCAGTTGCTGCAGCTGTTGCAGTCTTCCTTAAGCTCTTCTCCAAAATAAGCTAAAATGAATTTCTTGTAACATTCATTGCTGTAAACAAAATCTATCATCTGCTGAAGCTTTTTATATTGAATGTTCTGCCTCTCAGGGTTTTCAATAGATGTTTCAATTAAATATTTCTGAATCTGGACATCCTGTGGTGAAAATAAAAGTATACATTCACTTTTATCGCCATCTCTTCCTGCTCTTCCAATTTCCTGATAGTAGCTTTCTATATTTCTAGGCATATTATAATGGACTACATATCTTATATCAGGCTTATCAATACCCATCCCAAATGCATTTGTAGCAACCATTATAGTTGCTCTATCATATATGAAACCTTCCTGATTTTCTCTTCTCTGCTCTTCATTTAAACCTGCATGATAATGTGCTGCATTATATCCCTTAGAGCACAGTAGTTCATATATATTATCTACTTCCTTCCTTGTAGAAGCATATATTATACCTGACACATCTGAATTATTATTTATATAATCCAAAAGATAATTTTTTTTATCGCCGCCTTTTATTACATTTATAAATAGATTCTCCCTGTTGAATCCTGTTATGTACACTTTAGGATTGTTCAGTTTCAATAATCTTATTATATCTTCCCTAACTTCCTCTGAAGCAGTTGCAGTAAATGCTGTAACTATAGGTCTTTCATTAAGGATATTTATAAAGTGGGATATTTTTTTGTAGCTGGATCTGAAATCATGACCCCATTGTGAAATACAGTGGGCTTCATCAACTGCAACCTGTGATATGCTGCATCTTCCTATAATATTTAAGAACCCTGCACTTTCAAGTCTTTCAGGGGCTATATAAAGTATTTTTACTATATTTCGTTCTATTTTGTTTATAACTTCATCTTCTTCGCCTGCATTTAATGTACTGTTGATAAATTCAGCTTCAATACCCATGTCCTTAAGTGTATCAACCTGGTCCTTCATCAAGGATATAAGTGGCGAAATAACTATTGTCATCCCTTCAAGCATAAGAGCAGGAACCTGATAGCATATTGACTTTCCGCCTCCTGTAGGCATTATTGCTAAAACATCGTTTCCTCCTGTAATGGAATTTATTATATCTTCCTGACCTTTTCTAAAAGACTTATAACCATAGTATTTTTCTAAAACACTATGTGCATATTCATTAATCATTAACTTAAACTCCCCTTTTAATAGACAATATGAAAATTTACGCAAACATACGTTCATATACTTAACTGAATTATTGACTAGTTTTTTTCTTTTTATTCATACAACAATATTATTATTTAATTATATTTTTTTCAACCACACTATAATAGCAATATACTATTAAACTAAATAATTTTCAGAAAACAATTTAGATTTATAACTTTCCTTTATTACATAAAAACTGCTATAAGCAAATGCAGCTTATAGCAGTTTTTCTAATTATTTTATTATCCCACAGTCACCACATAATGCTTCAATACTTCTATCATAAGTAGCTTCAGCCTCTTTTGAAAAAAAGCATCCAGGCACACCTTCATTATTATCCCTATGATGTGCCACACATGCACAACATTTGTCATTGTTAGGACACGCATATGTGCATGGACATGGTGTATTTTTGCTCTGTTATGGCAATTCTCCATTAATTTCCACCCGCATATCATTATTACCACTTAGTATTTCACCACATTTTTACACTTAATAGAATACAATACAGTTTTTAATATGCAGTTTTTATACTTCTCATAGTACATGATAATATAAAATTAATCACAAAATAGCTTGCCGCAAGTGTTCCAAACAATAAGAATACCTGAGTAGAAGTAGCAAAGCTTCCCATTAAAATCATGCCCTTTCCTGTAAACTCCTCTATTCCAACTGCCCATAAATATGATGTATCCTTTATTACAGTTGAACTCTGTGACAAAATTGTAGGTATACAGTTTTTTAAGCTCTGTGGAAGTACTATATATCTCAAGGTCTGTATCTTTGAAAATCCCTGTGAATATGCTGCTTCATACTGTCCCTTATTTACTGAATTCATTCCGCCTCTCACTATTTCTGCAACTGCTGCTGTAGTAAAAAGCGTAAATGAAAGAATTCCTGAATACATAGGCTTTATTGGTACAAGAAATCTTATTGCAAGTATCCATAGCAGTGACGGTGTATTCCTGAATGTTTCAATATATACTGCCGCTATTCTCCCAAATAACCCCTTTGAGTAATTTCTTAAAACAGCAAGGATTGTACCAAAAATCATGCTTAAAAAAATTGAAATAACTGCAATGGTAAGAGTCAGCTTAAGACCTTGAAAAAGAAATAAAATATTTGCTTTTGTAAAAACCATATTCATATTAAATACCTCCCTCAAGACCTGCAAGTCCAGGTTTTTCTTCTTCAATCAATTCAGGTTTCTTTACTTTCTTTTCTTTAAGTTCAAGCTTTCTTGCAAGAACAGAAAGTGGATAGCATAGTATAAAATACAACATGCCAGTAACTACATAAGCTGGACCATAGAACATATTCTGGCTTGACCATGAATCTGCATTGTGCATAAGGTCTCCGCCTGCAATCATGGCTAAAACTGAAGTATTCTTTATTAAATTTACAAGCTGATTTGTTAATGGAGGTATTATTATCTTTACAGTCTGGGGAAGTATAATATATCTCATGGTTTCAACATGTGAAAATCCTTGTGAGTATGCTGCTTCAAACTGTCCTTTAGAAATTGATGTAATTCCTGCCCTTACAACTTCAGATATATATGCCCCGTGATAGATACCTACTCCTAGAATACCTATAAGAAAGACAGGAAGCACAATCTTTATATATGGTAATCCATTGAATAAGAAAAATACCTGAATTACAAGAGGGGTATTTTGAATAATCTCAACATATGTCCTGCTTATTCCTCTTAAAACTTTAATTCTGCTCGTTGACATTACACCTAAAATTGTCCCAAGGACCAGAGCTAAAGCTAGTCCTAAGAGTCCAACCTCCAGTGTTACTATAAATCCTTCCAAGAATATGTGGTAGTCAGTAAATAATGCTTCCCATTTGAACCATGCAAAGGGTCCCTTCATTATTTAATTCCCCACTTCTCAATTAATTTATCTATTTCTCCTGAAGTCTTCATATCATTTACAACTTCATTTATTTCTTCTGCTAATGCTGTATTGTCTAATTTGCTTGCTATACCATATTCTTGAGGATTATATCTGTCATCTAAAATAACAGAACTGTCATCAACATAACCATTTAATATTGATGCATCAACTGCAAAACAGTCAACTCTCTTAGAATCAAGTGCTGCCTTTATTTCAGGATAGCTTGAAAATTCAGAGAAGTTTAAAGCTATTCCCTGGTTTGCAGCTTCTTCTTCAAGTGCTTTTCTTGTAGTAGAACTTTGAGCTACCCCTATAGTCTTTCCATCTAAGTCCTTAAGATTTGAATATCCTGCATCCTTCTTAACCAATAAGCCCACACCATCAGTTAAATATGGATCTGAGAAATTATAGCTCTTCTTTCTTTCCTCAGTTATTGTAAATGTTGCTGCAACCATATCAATTTCACCATTATCAAGAAGAGGTCCTCTTGTTTTTGCAGTTACTCCCTGGAGTTCGATTTTATTTTCATCACCTAAAATCTTCTTTGCAACCTGCTTAGAAAGATCTACTTCAAAACCTTCTATTTCACCAGTATCAGGATTTTTATATCCATATTTAGGTACATCTACCTTGACACCAACTTTTAAAACACCATTATCCTTTATTTTTTGTATATCGGATCCATCTGATGATGCAGTTGATGTATCTGCACTTCCTGAAGCTGTTGAAGTTTCTGCTCCTCCACATCCAGTCATCAGCATACATGCTCCTAATCCTAAAGCAATTATTAATTTTCTTAATTTCATGACTATCTCCCCCTTAAATTTATCCTTTTAACTTATTTATTATCCTTAAATCTTAACTATCTTATTATCTTATTTAAAAAGCTTTTTGCCCTTTCAGTTTTAGGACAATTAAAAAATTCTTTTGGCCTGCCCTCTTCAATTATCTGACCATTTTCCATAAATATAATCCTGTCAGCAACCTGTTTTGCAAACCCCATTTCATGAGTTACAACAACCATTGTAATGTTTTCCTTTGATAAGCCTACAAGTACATCAAGTACTTCCTGAATCATTTCTGGATCAAGGGCTGATGTAGGTTCATCAAAGAGCATTATCTTTGGATGCATGTTAAGAGCCCTTGCTATGGCAACCCTCTGCTGCTGACCCCCTGAAAGCTGAGTTGGATATGCATTTGCCTTATCCTTTAATCCAACCTTTTCAAGATATTTCAATCCACTTTTCTCAGCATCTTTTCTGCTTACATGTTGAAGCTTGACTGGCGCAAGAGTTAAGTTATCCAAGACTGTCATATGAGGATATAAATTAAACTGCTGAAATACCATAGCTGTTGACTGTCTTACCTTATTTAACGTTCTTTTATCTTTGAGATTATATCCATCAATAACAACACTTCCTGAAGTAGGCTCCTCAAGGTAATTCATACATCTTATCAAAGTTGATTTTCCTGAACCGCTAGGCCCTATGACAACAACTTTTTCTCCTTCCCTTACTTCAAGATTGATATCTTTAAGTACATGAAGATCTCCAAAATTCTTATGGATCTTATTCATCAATATCATTTGTTCCTTCCCCCCTTATATAAATCTTTCATATGACAAAAGGAGCTATCTCATGAAATTCATAAAACAGCTCCTTCGCCAATATACTATTCTTTTATGCAACTAATTAATACCACTCCAACATATGCCGGATACACTCTGCAAAAACTGCAGCCTTAAATATATTTTCATATAAATACTGCTATCCTTAGCACTATTTATATAAAAAGAAAAGCCATCCTTTAGTAAAACTAAAGAATAGCTTCATTGCTAATCACTATATAATTATAATACTTAAAATATATATTTTTGTCAAGTATTTTTTCAATTTACTTACTCTTTTGTAAAATACAAGCGAAATAATTTCAAATTATATCTTTAAAATCTGCCATATATGTTACTAGCATAAATCGATAATAAACTGATATAGCATTCTTATTAAAATATTAGTAAGCTAATATTTCAACTCCATCTTCTGTAATCAGTATTGTGTGCTCCCATTGTGCTGATAACTTTCCATCATCAGTGTAAATAGTCCATCCGTTATCTGCATCTTCGTATACTTCATAAGTACCTTCGTTAACCATTGGCTCAACAGTCAATACCATTCCAGGTACAAGCAGCATTCCAGTACCTGCTTTACCTACATGAGGTACAAAAGGATCTTCGTGGAACTCATTTCCTACTCCGTGTCCTCCTAAAAGTCTTACTATTGAATAGCCATTCTTATGAGCATGCTCACCGCAGGCTGCTCCTATATCACCTAAGTATCCCCATGGTTTTATTGCTTCTATACCTTTGATCATGCATTCTCTTGCAACCTTAACAAGTCTTTCTGCTTCAGGGCTTACTTCACCAATCATAAACATTCTCGATGCATCAGAGTAGTATCCATCAAGTATTGTAGATACGTCTACATTTACGATGTCTCCATCTTTTAATATTATATTTTCATCTGGAATACCGTGGCATACTTCATCATTTATTGATGTACATACACTCTTAGGGAATCCACAGAAATTTAATGGAGCTGGAACAGCACCTTGTGATACTGTGTAATCATAAACTAGCTTATCTATTTCAGCAGTGCTCATTCCTGCTTTTATTTTACTTGCAACAAGGTCTAGAACTGCATTATTTACAGCTGCACTCTTTTTTATACCTTCAATATCTTCT
Organism: Bacillota bacterium; assembly: GCA_023399035.1. GTDB lineage: Bacteria > Bacillota > Clostridia > Clostridiales > Clostridiaceae > Clostridium. Next base: position 11,758 of record JAEWQX010000074.1, read on the forward strand.
GCAGATTTTATTATTTTTCTATCTGGTACTAAATCACCTTTTATTCTATGCGATTCTAATCTTTCATCAAACTCCAAGTGACATTTCTTATACTTTTTGCCACTTCCACACCAGCATTTTGCATTTCTATCAAATGACATTAACTTTGCACCTCTTTATTCTATTCCACAAAATTTTACTTCTTAAGAATTATTCATCTATATAATAATAATATTTATGAAGAAAAAATTTGTTAAACTTATATTTTCTTTATTTAAATAAAAGCCTTTTAATGATATAAATCATAAAAACTCTTTATTCTAAATTTCTACTAATTCTTATATATTATAACGTATAATAGAAGATATAATCAAATTTTTCAATAATTTATTATTTTCTTGCTCTTTCGCATTTTAGTTTTTTGCCCTTTATTGTAGCATTTTTTAGAGCTTCTAAAACTATTCTTCCTTTTCCATTTAATATATCTACATATGATACATTGTCTTGAACATCTATTATACCTATATCATCACCACTGACTCCGTCTATTCTAGAAACAGCGCCTACAATATCTCCTGCCCTTATCTTCTTTTTCTTTCCGCCATTAATATATATCTTTGTTATATCACTATTAATAACCTTTGCCTTTTCTTTCTTTTTCTTAGGCTTAGATTTAAGATGTGCTCTTCCAGATTCCATATTTTCACTTACAAAATCATTTGAATAGCGCTCTTTTACAGGAATTTCAAAGCCAATATATTCTTCAATGTTCTTAAGGTACCTGTCACCTTGTTTTGAGCAGATAGATACAGCCTTTCCTTTTGCTCCTGCTCTTCCGCTTCTTCCAATTCTATGTACATAAGCTTCTTTTTCAACTGGAAGCTCAAAATTGATTACATGAGTTATGTTTTTTATATCTATTCCCCTTGCTGCCACATCTGTAGCTGCAAGAATCCTGAAATCTCCTCTTCTGAAGCTCTCCATTGCAGCCAGTCTTTCTTTCTGAAGCATTCCTCCATGAATCTTTCCACAAGAATATCCCTTACATTTTAAAGCATTATAAATATCATCTACACTTTCTTTTGTTCTTCCAAAAACAACAGCTGTTTCAGGCTTCTCACAAATTAAAATCTCATCTAATAATTTAAATCTGTCATTGTAGTCCACATAATATAAACCATGTTCAATATTATCATTTACCACCTTAGTCTTTTCTATAATAATATCTACAGGCCTATCCATATGCTTTTCACATAGATTTCTTATTTCATCTGGAATTGTTGCTGAAAAGAGCATTGTCACTTTTTTCTTTGGAAGTCTTCTTATAATTCCCTCAACCTGGCCAATGAATCCCATATTAAGCATTTCATCTGCTTCATCTATTACAAAATACTTGATTTTTTTCACATCAAGGCTTCCTCTGTCAATGTGGTCCAGTATTCTTCCTGGGGTTCCGCATACTACATGTGTCTTTTGTTTTAAAATTCTTGCCTGCTCGCTTATTGGCTGTTTTCCAAAAACAGCTGCTGCCTTGATTCTCTTAAATCTTCCAATGTTTATAAAATCTTCACTCACCTGAAGTGCTAATTCTCTCGTCGGGCTTAAGACAAGCACCTGAGGACTGTTTTCATTCCAGTCTATCCTTTCGCATAATGGAATTGCAAAAGCTGCTGTCTTCCCGCTTCCTGTCTGTGAC
>JAEWQX010000203.1 GCA_023399035.1 Bacillota bacterium
ACATTGTCTGTTATGAGCTTTACAAAAGTATCTGGAGTTACAATCTTTACTTTTGAATTTTTATTCAATTTGTTTACAACATCATTAACATTATCCATAGTATTGCTCCACACATGAACATATACAAATGTATATGAATCAGGATCGTTAATATTTGTATGACCGGAATCTATTCTGCTATTAATATTGGCTATAAGGTCATTTTCATCTTCTAATCCGCCCCAAAGCAGATCACGGCAGGAAATTACAGGTTTATTATTTGACCAGATTATTTTTCCATCATAAGCATTATTTTTATCGTAATTTAGATATAAAAGTGCATCTATATTAGAGTTGCAGGTATATTTATCCCATAAATCCTTATTATAAAAAGCTTCATCATCAAGAATTAATACATATTTTTGATCAACTTCATTCATATAATCATTGAGCCTTTTAGTATAGTCACCTAATTTTTCAAAAGGAAATTTGCTTGGGTACATATAACCGTTGCCTGAAGCAGGAACTACAAAATAATCACTATACTTTGATGAATATGCGGCTTCATAATATTTATTAAAAACTGTAGGAGCTAAATAGTATAATGATGGGCTTATGGACCAGCCTAAATTAAACCTTCCTCTATAAGGTGAACCAAACCAATTCTTTGTATTAAAATTGCTTCCAAGGAGCCACTGCATATTATCACCATCAGACATAATGAATGTAACATAATGGACACCATCTTCTTCTTTAAATTCATTATTGATTTTTTGCTTTTTAGGTGTTGATTTATACGAGCTTAATACAGAAAGGTTATAAGACCAGTCTGCTGCAATCATGTCAATTCCGTACTTTGAAGCTATTGATACATTAGTATGTTCATCAGGACCCCATCCTAAGATTCTTCCTCCATCATCCATAGAACTGAAAATTTTCTCCCTAAATGAAGTATCATTCACATCATTTTAATAAAATACTAATGATTTTGATAGTACTGCATAATCTCTTAATGGTGTGAATTTATCACTTGGAAGTTCTATAACTGTAGAATGATTTAATCCAGAATTCCAAAGATTATTAAATGCCCAATATTTATCTGAATATCTGCAGTCCTTTATCATATTTGTTATTCCATGACTGTTTAGAATATTTTCAATAGATTCGTCAACAGCAATGGAATTATTTAATGAAGCCATTGTGCAGGCATTATTTATTGAAGGCTCTTTTACACTACTGTATAGAACATATCCATCTATGTATTTTTTAAACTTATCTAATAATAACCACGGATCGTTAACTTTTTTATATTTTACTTTGTAGCTCTTTTTCAGGTCTTTAAGCCATATTTCATAATCTTGTTCACTGGGACTTAAAATATAAATCTGTTTTTCAGATTTTGAAGCTATAAGCCCCTGAAGTGTTGCAGTCATAGTCTGTTCTGCCTTAGTCATATCATTTTCTGATATTACATAAAGAAATTCAGGAGTTACTGTATTTTTTATATAAGAAGTGTACGGAGTTAGATTAGAGTCAGAATTTATAGTATCAAAACTATTAATATATTTTGATAAAGGAATATTATGATTAAAAGTGGATGCAGTACTATTGCAAGCTGTAGCCCCATAAGAATTTAAAGGACTTTTTAGATGGTTAAGATTATTGTAACAATATATATTTTTATTAATCAGGTTTAATGAAGAAATATTAAATTCATCATGTCTGCATTTATCATAAAATTTCTTTAAAAATTCATATCGTCTTCCAACAAAAAAATCAAGAGAATTGTTTATACTGGCATTGTATAATAACAGCTGACGTGCAATGATATCATTCAAACTTACTTCATTGCAATTTTTTATAATGTCATACATTATCATAAAAGTTATGGTTCTTCCAACTCCAGCTTTGCAGTGGAAGTGAATCCATGTATTTTCTGGCTGTTTTTTTACAAAATCAATAAAATACTCAACCATAGTATCATTAGGCAGATTTCCATCAGTTACTGGAATTCTGAGATAAGATATATTCTCAGCCTTAACAAATGTATTTTCATTTTGTACTGTTTTGGGTTTAATTGATTTTTTAGTGTTACACAAAGTTAATCGTTTATTAATCTTAATAGAAGACAAATCACAATTTTCTTTATCTATAACTTCAGACAGGGTAAGTCCTGCATTAGCATTGTTCTTTGAATTTGCAAAACTTATAGCAGTACCATTTATAAATCCATGAGATTCTTCCCTTAAATCAATATCAATAATAGGAATATTATCTGGAAGAGCTTTAATAATTAGTGGAAGACTATATTGGGTAAACTGACCGCTGCCAGAAATATTTAATTTATCTAATCCTTTTATATTTAATGAGTGAAGGCAATCAGCAGCTGAAATATCTGTAGTTTTTCGAAAGTTTTGTGGCAGTTGAGCTGAATTGTAAGTATCTTGTATAATATGTACATCAGACAAAGCATTTATTGGATATGCCATAGATATAAATAAAAAAATAATAGCAGATAATAAAGAAAAATAAATTTTTTCAGTCTTTTTCATTAGTAAATACTCCTTTTATAGTAATTCTTTTATTAGGTTAATCAATAAACCATACATTTATTCTAAATTCACACTTCAAGCTTTAGAATATGAAAAAATCTAATTAAAGTGTTGAATCATATTATCAATTGATAATATGATCGTTTATAAATAAAATGATATATACTAAATATATTGCACACATATTGTTTATTTTGAATATATTATCCTAAGTAGAACAAACTCAATTGAGAATATATGAGGTAATATTTTATGGAAGATGAAAGGTTAAAGATTGGATTAAAGGTAAGTGTAAATACTATAATTGGAAACGTAATTCTTTCTGTACTTAAAATTGTATGTGGTATAGCAGCAACTAGTACAGCAATGATTGCTGATGGGATTCATTCACTTTCAGACGTTTTTACAACTGTAGGAGTAATAATAGGTTTAAAACTTTCAAGCAAAAAAGCTGATAAGGGACATCCTTATGGACATGAGAGGATTGAAAGCATAACAGCACTGTTTTTATCTGTGGTACTTTTTGCTGTAGCAGTTGGTATAGGATACTCAGGATTGGAAAATATAATCACCAACACCTATAAAACACCTGGAATTTCTGCAGCTATAGCAGCAGTAATTTCAATTATAACTAAGGAAGGAATGTATTTCTACACAATAAGATACGCTAAAAAAATAAATAGTACATCTCTTAAAGCAGATGCCTGGCATCATAGGTCTGATTCATTATCATCTGTTGGAGCATTAATGGGAATTGTTGGCGCAAGAATGGGATTTCCTGTACTTGACCCACTTGTTGCAATAGCAATATGTATAATAATATTAAAGGTATCTTATGATATATGCCGTCAGAGTATAGATCAGCTTATAGATTCATCAGCAAGTGATGAAAAGGTGCAGATAATAACTTCAAAAATCTTAAATATAAAAGGAGTCATAAGAATCGATAATTTAAAAACACGTCAATATGCCAATAAACTATATGTTGATGTGGACATATGTGTAGATTCAAAGCTTTCAGTTGAAGAAGGTCATAATATTGCAATGAGTGTTCACCAATATATAGAAGAAGACAAAGATATTAAACATTGTATGGTTCATGTTAATCCGTATTTTACAAAATAATATAATTAATTTATAAGCTGCTGAATTTAAATGATTAATTAGCAGCTTATATTTTTTATTGATTTCAGATATATTATATTGAATTTATATGCAGTATTTAAAATCCTTATATATGAATTAATTCATAATAAATAAAGAATTTGATCCTGTCATATAATGAATTGATTGAATTAGGTAAATTAATAGCAAGTTAATTTAAAAAAATATAATTGAATAAAATTAAAATTACTATTGACAAATAATAATTATTGTTCAATAATAGTTATATAAGTTAAGTAATTATTATTGGCTTAGATGTAATTTATATATAGAATATAAGTTGAAAATTGCATTAAATTATGATCTCTCCATTTCTGAGCCTTTAAGTAATTATTTTAACTGAAAGTTAGGGCATATAGCTTTAACTATAATAAAAATAAATATTTCAGTCTTAATTAAATAAAGTTGAGACTTATCTTAATAAGAAACGAAAGAAAAAGTGTGTCTAGGAGGAAAGTTAAAATGAAAGCATTTGTTGATGAAAATACATGTATCTGCTGCGGATTATGTGAAGGAATCTGCTCAGAAGTGTTTACAACTGAAACAGGAGTTGCCGTTGCTGGAGAAGTAACTGCTGATCATGAAGATGATGTAAGAGAAGCTTGTGACAGCTGCCCAGTTGCTGCAATTTCAATAGAAGAATAATATATTAATCAATAGTAAATGCACATATAGGATACTCTATTTAAATAAGTGGTAATTAACAACCTAACATGTGATGATTCATGATTAATTTATAAAATTCTAATTAGTTTCGTATAAATTGTAAAATATATTGTGTAAAAGAAAAAATCGGTATAGAAGGAGTGAAATTAATGTCAAACATTTGTTTATGCAAAAAAGTATCTGAAGAAGAAATCGTAAAAGCTGTTAAAAACGGAGCAAAGACTTTTGAAGAAGTTAAAGAAGCAACTCAAGCTGGAGCAGGATGCTGCAAAGGCGGAAGATGTAAGTCAAAAATAATTGAAATAATTGAAAATAACTAATATTTTACCCTTCAGTTAATTTTATTTCATTCATTATTCTTAAAAATGACAAACAATAAGGCATGAGTATATTGATAAACGGTGCTTGTTTTATAAGCAAAAGTTAATCATTAAACTCATGTTTTTTTATAGAAATGTACTGTTTGAAAAATTTTAAGAATTAGATAATTACAGCAGATAGTGATGATAAAAGGGAACTAATAATTAATAATTAAGGTTTGCTGAGAGAATAGATATAGGTACTGCATATAAAATTAAATATTAACTCAATAAAAAATAATGATGCAGATTTAAATTTATTATACTGCATCATTATTTAATTAATTCAATGGTTCAATAGTGATAGATGATATTATATCCATTATTTTTTGAAGATTCTCACTCAATAAAGATAATCTGTCATTAATAAGATTTATTTCCTGTGTATTATCTACAC
>JAEWQX010000243.1 GCA_023399035.1 Bacillota bacterium
CTATTGTCCTGTACCACTGGGCTCCTTTAAGTATAATTGGAGGTACATTGCAGAAAGTCTCAACATTATTGAGGGCTGTAGGTTTTTCAAACAAGCCCTTATCCACTGTTCTTGGCGGTTTTACACGAGGCATGCCTCTGTTTCCTTCAATGGAAGTGGTAAGTGCACTTCCTTCACCGCATACAAATGCACCTGCTCCCTTGCTTATGTGAATTTTAAAATCAAAGGATGAGTTTAAAATATTCTTTCCTAAAAGCCCCTTTTCCTCTGCCTGCTTAACTGCTTTTTCAAGCCTTTCAACAGCAAGGGGATATTCTGCACGCACATAAATGTATCCCTCATGTGCACCTGTAGCAATCCCTGCTATTATCATTCCTTCAATTATTCTATGAGGCTCCCCTTCCATCATGGACCTGTCCATAAATGCTCCGGGATCGCCTTCATCTCCATTACATACTACATATTTGTCTTTACAATTCTGTTTATTTACCTGTGCCCACTTTACACCAGTTGGAAAACCTCCTCCGCCTCTTCCTCTTAAATAGCTTTCAGAAATTTCATCTATAATTTCTTCTGGAGTCATATCAAAAAGCGCCTTTGTCACAGCCTTGTATCCGTCAAGTGCAAGATATTCATCAATAGATTCTGCATTTATATGTCCACAGTGCTCCAATGCAACACGTGTCTGTTTTTTATAAAAAGGTATATCCTCCTGTCTGCTGTACTTTTTATCACCTTCACTATAAATAAGGCGTTCAATTACATCATCATTTATTATGCTTTTTTCGATTATTTCTTCGCAGTCACTTTCCTTTACCTTTATATAAAGTGTTCCTGATGGCTCAATTCTTACAAGAGGCCCCATTTCACAAAATCCATGACACCCGCTCTTTTTCAAACCTATTATTTTTTCCTTATGTTCACTTTCCATATGTTCAATTTTAATATTGTCAGGCTCTATGATATTATTGTCTGCAGATGTATCTCCTGAATTGTCATGACCTGCAGCATTATTCATCTCAAAGTGAGGATGCTTAACTTCCTTTTCAAGCTTTAATTCAAGCTTAAGTCCCTTTTCTTCAATAAGCTCCTTAAAACGTTCATAAATCTTAAGGGAACCACCAGCCATGCAGCCTGTTCCTGCACAAACAAGTATCTGCTTGTCCTGACTGTTTAAAGCCTTTCTATACTCTTCCCGCAAAGCTTCAAGCTCTTCCCTTGACTTAACCTTCATAATATTCATCCTCCTTTGGCTTTATAGTTTCTTCTTTTAATTTCTTCTTCAATTCTTCAATAAGTGCCTTTGCCTTTTCCTTTGTCATATCAGGATGAACCTCATCATTGACTGTACATACAGGAGCAAGTCCACATGCACCAAGACATGATACTGTTTCCACTGTAAACATCATATCATCAGTTGTAGATTTTTCTTCAGATAAACCTAATGTCTTTCTGAACTCTTCAAGTATAGGAATTGACTTCCTTACATGGCATGCAGTACCATTACATATTTTTATTATATATCTGCCCTTTGGCTTTAAAGAGAAGTTTTCATAAAAAGTAGCAACTCCATATATCTTTGCTTCACTTATTTTAAGTTTTTCTGATATATATGATAATATTTGTTCAGGCAGATAATGATACTCGTTCTGTATGTCCTGCATAATTGCAATAAGAAGCTGTTTATTATAATTATATTTTTCTAATATGGAATCTACCTTGTCCATTCTATTCCTTCCTTTTGCTATAAATCCTCATTTACAATTATATGCACATGATAAATTATTAGAACTTATGTAGATATCTGCACTTTCCTAGATTGCATAAGTAAATATTTGTTAAATAAAGCATATAAAATAAAAAATATCAACTGTAAATACATACAATTGATATTTCATAAAAATCTCTTATTTTTATCATGTGAATAACCTTATTCCATAAACATATTCTCCAAGGTCAATCCTACATCCTCTGCAAGTTCATAAAACTTTCTAGCAAGCTCTTTCTGTGGCTTAAATAACTTCATTCTGACTAGCTTATATCCTGTTTCTTTATATAACTTAAATATATCCTTTAAAGCAATCTTTACATCTCTTGGGTATAAATGAAGTTTCCCACAGTCTAGAATAAGATATGTATCATGAACATTTATACTTCTTGACATTTTTAAAAAATCATCAACAAATCTTGCTGCATCATTGTCAGTAAAATAACCTGATAATTCCATTGTTATATTATGTGCTTCACTATTATAAGTTACTGCATACTTACCCATATATTCATCCTCCTAAAAATAGAAATTTATTGTTAGGCTCTTACCAGCATGGAACATATTGAAATTCCAACTCCTACAGTAGTAAAGAAAACTACATCCCCTTTCTTTATTTTTTTAGAGGCAACTCCCTCTGTAAATGCAAAGAAAGGCGAGCTTGTACCAGTATATCCATATTTATCTCCAACATAAATTCTCTTTTCAGACGGTATTTCACACTTATCTGCTATGCTGTCAAAGAAAGGCTTAGCAAATTGTGAACCACAAAACCAATCTATATCATCTATTTCCATTGAATGCTTTGTCAATACATCATCTAAGGCCTCCCTCATTGCATTTACTGAAATGCTCGTATCAGGATTTAGCCATGATGTCTTCGTACATTCTCCTGTATATCTATCAATTGAAGATAGTCCACATTCTGGAAATAGACATCTATAAACTTCACCAGATATTGAACGATCTGATGAACCTATAATCCCTCTATTCTTTTCTTGTGTATATTCTAATAATAATGCACATGCACCATCTGCAAAAGTCCCTGATGTTACAAGTTCATTACTTTTCATATGCCTGCTTGCATAATCTGAACCAATGATTAATGCTCTTTCCATATCTCCATTCTTATCTTTAAAATACCTGTTTACCATATCGAGCCCTCTTAACATGCCCAGACAATTTGCATTGATATCTAAAGTTACACAGGATTTCTTTCCTCCTATTGAATGATGTACTACTAATGATTGAGATGGCATTGTATATTCTGGAAACTGACTGCAGAATGCAATAAGATCTATGTCATTTCCTGTAAGATTATTTTTTCTTAAAACATCTTGTGCTGCCTTAACCCCCATTGTAAGTGTATTTTCATTTTCATTACAATGATATCTTTCACATCTTCCAATTTCCTCTAAGAATTTTTTTCCTTCATCCTTGTCGCCTTTATATTCTTTCAAAATATCATCATTTGTAACTAACACGCTTCCCTTTACTATAACTGAATCTGCTATTAATAGTGCCATTTTACTTTTGTTACTGAAAATTGACTATATGTATAATAATGATCTAACAAGAAAAATTTAATCATATAACTACCATTGTTTACAATTATTATATAAGCAATTTCTAATAGGATATTACCTTTAATAAGGTTACAAGGTTTAATCTTGCACATATTTTAAATAAAACTCCTGCTTAGAATATATGTCATAATAATTTTTAAGTGATAATTTAATTAATAATTGTGTTTATTTCACAGCAACATTTTCACCTCCTTAATTTGTTTCATATTGACTAATAATCATAAAATTTCTTATCTACTAAATTATATAGCCCACAATTATCTCTATAATTATACATTTTTATCCTATTTTAGTAAATACTTACTTAAAATCCATTTTATATTTTAGATTTTTAATAATTTTTTAAATCAGTTAATGATTTATTTAATGTCATAAATTCAAAAAACAGTTCATCTTTTGATTTATTCAGCCGAACTGTTTTTTATATACTAATTTTAATCAACTAATTCAAGATGCAGATCATGCAACACAGCACCTGTTTTTACCCTGCTTCTTTGCTTCATACAATGCATGATCAGCCAAAGAATATGGATTTTCATCTTCAACTTTATCAGTAATATATAATCCCTGACTTATTGTTACTACATCTGATGTTATTGATCCCTTATGCGGAATCTTCATGTTTGATATAGACATCCTTATTTCATCAGCAGCTTTCTTTGGATCTATATCACCATGATCCTTCCATACTGCAAGGAATTCTTCTCCACCTATACGTCCCACATAAATATTTCTCGGTACACAATACGATATAAGTGCCTGTTCAATCTTCTTTAATAAAATCTTATTTATGCTTATAAATCCACTTGAATATAATAATAGGGGCTGTATCAAATTGAAGTTTTTTAAACTCAATTTGATACGGCCTATTTTCGTAATAATAAATTTTATTCATATTTTTTTATGTATTTATTTCCAAATATTTTGTTTTTGGGTACAACAAATTATGGATAAACACTATTATCCATAATTTAACTTTATTTCTTTAATTACGAAGCTTGCTGCTTATGAAGCAGCTCACCGTTGCGATTTTTAATGGTTTTATTGTGCAATGGAGCTAGAATATAAATAGTACAAGTTAAAAGTGGATATTTCTCAAAAAGAGTTATAATAAAAATATGATGAATTGGAGGAATTGAAATGAGTAAACAGTATGATAAGGAATTTAAGGAAAATGC
>JAEWQX010000001.1 GCA_023399035.1 Bacillota bacterium
TATATGCACTTATTTATCCTCTTAATCGTATTGTTTCGCAACTATAGATTACAGGATTTTAAGTGCATTTTTTATCTGTAAATATTGGTAATTCAGTTGTCAAGCGCAGTTTTTAGTGTTGAGCCTATATTATATATCTATATTATTAACAGCTTTTTTCTTTATAATCACAATCCTATTCGTATAGTATCAATAACCTTAAAAATAAAAATTCGCAACATCCTGCGAAAGTCCCACTCCACTTGGCAGACTTTTCGCAACATGTTGCGAAGAAAATAATTCTCAATTATATCAATAATATTATTCAATTTTTTAGCTTAATTAATAGTATCTTAGTATTTTGAAATAAATTTTATTGTTCTAATTGATTTTTGGTATATATAGCTAAAGCATCTTTTACAGCAGATAAAAGTTCAATATTTAATGACAGCCTTCCAGTTAACTCAGCTACAATAGTATCTGGAGTGCTTATATCATAATTTCTTATAGGATTAATAGAATCTATACAATAATATGGTTCAATACTCTGAAATAATGTAATCTTTTTATTTTTAATAGCTGATATTATAGTCCTTATATTTATAGACTTCAGTCCAAGCTCCCTAAAGTCAATAATCCTTTGTGTATCAGAAACAGCTTTAAATTCTTTATTTCCTATTGTCCCACAAATTTCTATAGATAAATTAGCTATTTTAATATTGTTTAATGTTTCCCTAAATAATAATTTTACTGAAGCTGAATCACTATTTTCAAATCCACTATTATTACAAAAACATAAAAATGATGATACCCAGTTATTATACAGATAATTTCTAGTTACTACATTTTCAAAATCAAGAGCTGCTATTATATACTCTCCAGTTGATTCTAAATAAGCAGACAAATTATTTAATATCTGTGCCTGCTCACTTGGATCAGTACGTTCTTGAGCTGTGTTTATATTTCGTGTTGCAAATTCATAGTCTATCAAAGCCTCTAATAAATCATTCATTGAATCTACATATTTTTGAATTTCTGAATTTGGAGCCATTTCATTTAAAGTATTAATAGCATTAACTAAAGAACCAATACTTAAAGTAGTTTCAAAAAACACATTGTTAATATTTGTAAAACTCTGATTATTTAAATTTGCAAGTATTGTGTTAACATTATTTTTAATGTTAAGTAAAAAATTATTTGTTATATCTATAAAATCTATTGCTTCTTGAGGAACATTGGGATAATTAGTTACATAATTTGAAGCTTCAGTAATATATTCAGCTGCTGAATCTATTTCACTAGTACCATTGTTATATATTTTAAGAACAGTTTCTCTTATAACATCTGGATTTAACTGTTCTAATAATGATGGTACGTTACGTTCTGCCTCAGTTAAATATTGGATGGCTCTCATGGTAATAAGAATAATATCTTCTAAAGATCCTGGTACTATCTCAGGATATTGATTTAAGAATAACCCTTCAAGTGCTATTGCTGCATCAAATAGGGACTCTCCTAATATCCTTGTTGCATTTATGGCTCTTTCAAACTTTTCATCATTAGTTGCAGCAGTTCTAATTTCCCTTGCTTCATTAATACCTTCATTTGCCTTTTGCTTTGCTATATCAATTTCCCTTTGTAATTCTATTGGAATGCTATTTTCATCATAATAATAACCACTTAGAATACCATTAAAAAGCTTATCCTCATTTGATATATAATATGGTATTTGAGATTCCATAGCAATATAATCATAAGAATATTTATAATCACATATAGTTATTTCATCATTATTCAAATATACATTATTGTCAGGGTAAATTTTAAAGGAAATAAGATTTGAAATAATAGTATCATCTCTACATAACACAACATTATCAATTGTTCTATTTAATAAAACAGGTGTTACTTTCATGTTTAATTTCTCCTATTATAAATAAAATTGAATAGTGCCAATATTCATTGTCTCTATTTATATGTATATTCTCTTAAGAATTCAGCGTGAATAAATAATGAAATAACCTTATAAACTAAAAATTCGCAACATCCTGCGAAAGCCATACTCCACTTGGAAGACTTTTCGCAACATGTTGCGAAGAAAATAATTCTCAATTATATCAATAATATTATTCTATTTTTTGGCTTCATTAATCTTAGCCTAACTTTATAAAACAGTCTTTTCCCAAAAATGATATACCATACTTTATAATATTCTTATAGCCATCATTTCTAAGTTCTTCTTCATACTTTTTATCTTCAATTTGCTTTAAAGCCTCTTCTGCAACAATAACATGATAGTTCTTGTCCTCCAAAATCCTATTCCAAAGCTTATCTACTTCCTCATTTTTCTCTGGCACAACATTATCCCCAAGCTGAGTATAAAGCTCCATGAGCATTTCAAAATCTTCTTTTACTATTTCTCTTATCATAAATTTCCCCCAATTAATTATTAATAAGCTAAAAATAGCTATTTATTGTTATTGTACCATGTACACATAATTGAGTAGACCAGCTAATAATAGTCAAGTAAATTTCTAAAAAATATTAATTCTAAAAAAGTGCATAGCAAACAAACCGTTCAAGAAACACGAATGATTACAAAAACAGGAAATAAATTAAGCTGCCTTATGTATATGTTTATTTTCTAAAAACATTTGTCTATGGAGCTAGAATATAAATAGTACAAGTTAAAAGTGGATATTTCTCAAAAAGAGTTATAATAAAAATATGATGAATTGGAGGAATTGAAATGAGTAAACAGTATGATAAGGAATTTAAGGAAAATGC